>DATCGB010000228.1:0-2696 GCA_036509155.1 Candidatus Tumulicola sp.
CCGGGCCCGGTTCCGGGGCGAAGCGCCCGTTCACCGGCATCGCGGTCTGCAGCCCGCGCGCAAAGCGAACCAGCCGCTCGGGTGAGCCCAGACGAACGGCCTGCACGATGTCGGTGCGCACCTGCCCGGGCTGCGGATCGACGGCGTATCCAAGTTCGTCGAACAGCGCCGCCGCAAAATCGAGGCCGCGCAAACACTGTTCGATCACTAGCGGCGCAAGAAATAGCCCCTGCACGAAGCTGCGGCCGTACCCCAGCGACGGACCCAGTCCGGTTCCCAACCCGGGCGCGTAGAGCCGCGCGGCCACGCGCTCGACCAGGTCCGCGCGCCCGACTACGTAGCCGCCCGCCGGAGCGATCGAACCGCCGAGATTTTTGATCAGCGATCCCATCGCCAAATCGGCGCCGGCGTGGGTCGGTTCGCGCGCTTCGACGAGTTCACCGTAGCAGTTATCCACCAAGACCGCGGCCCCGGGAGCGGCGGCTTTGACGGCGGCGATGGCGCGTTCGCACTGCGCGATCGACAGCGACCGGCGCGGCGCGTAGCCGCGCGAACGCTGCACGAAGACGGCCGCTACGGGCCGCGTCGTCAGCGCGCGATCGACGGCTCCCAGATCGATCGTTCCGTCGGCGAGCAACTCGATTTCGACGTACGCCGTTCCCTGCCGTACGAGCGAGTACGGCGCGTCGCAGATCGCGTTGCGCAACGTGTCGTACGGCCGTCCGGAAATCGAGAGCAAGGTGGTGCCGGGCGGCGCGCACGCCGCCAGCGCGGTCACGATGGCGTGCGTTCCGCTGACGATCGACAGCCGCGCGAGGGCGCGTTCGGCGCCGAAAATTCGCGCCAGCAGCGACTCGTAGCGGGCGCGCGCGGGATCGTCGTAACCGTACCCGGTCGACCCGCTCAGATCGCTGTCGGCAATGCCTTCGTCGACGAACGCCTGCAGAACGCTGCCCGCGACCTCCCGCTGCGCGTCGTACGCAACGCCGGCGATGCGCGTTTGCGCGCGCAGCGCGGCGTCGCGCACGCGCCCGCCGATGCCGAAACGTTCGCACAGGCGCTCGATCATGCGATCGGAACGTCGAGGTGGCGTTCGTACGCGCGCACGAACGGGTAGTACACGACCGTCGCGATCGCGATATTGACGAGCACCAGCGCGACCGCGCGGACGTCCTGAGTGGCGACGTAGGTCGACACGAGCGTCGGAATCGACGACGGCACGTAGAACGCGGGGCGCGACACCCAGCCGGCGGCTACCACGCCGTACGTCAGCGTGGCCAATAGCAGCGGCGCGACGACGAACGGAATCACGAGATACGGATTGAAGACGACCGGCGCGCCGAAGATCAGCGGATCGTTGATATTAAAAAGCGCCGGTACCAACGTCACGCGCCCGACCCGCCGCAAGCGCGGAATCCGCGAGATCGCCAACAGCCCGGCTAGCGGCAGCGTCGCGCCGGCGCCGCCCGGAAAGACGAACAGAAAGAGCGACGTGACGACGATGAACGGCAACGGAGCGTGCGTTCCGAACGCGTGCGTGTTCTGCATCTGCATGGTCAAGTACACCGGCGTTACGAGCGTCGCCAGCACGGCCGGTCCGTGGACCCCGGCCGTCCACAACAGCGTCTGGACTAGCACGATGACGACCAGCGCGACGTAGGTGTCGCCCAGTTGCGATATCGGGTGCATGGCGGCGGCGATCAGGCCGGCCGGCGAAACGTGGGCGGCGGCCAGCAGCGCGAAGGTCGCCACCGCCAGGCCCGCGCCGGCCCACGCCGAGCCCGGGGCGCCGGGCCGCGCATGGCCGCCCCGACGCAGCCCGGCCATCCACGCGCCGGTCACGCCGCACGCGAGCATCGCGACGAACAGCCCCGACGCACCCAGCGTTCGAAGATAGGTGACCGGATCGGGCCCGAACGGGCGCGGCAACGCCAGGACGAAGCATACGACGGAAGCCAGCAGCAGCGGCGCAGGGGCGAATTGGGCCTTACGCGCCAGCCGAAGCGCCAGCAGGACGACCAGCGTGGCCGCCATCACTCCGAAGGCCGGTAGAAGGGCCGACGCTAGCCGCAGGCCAAGCGACGGGCCGGCCAAGGCCGAATCGTTGATTTGCAGGACGGCGATCGCGACGAAGGCGGCCGCCAGCCCAATGAAGCTCCACGGAAGCGCCTCGCGTACGGCCGCGACGAACGCCAGCTCGCCGAGCCGGCGCATCACCGGCACGACGTGGTCCTCGAACCACGCGAACGCGCGTGCGCGGCTAGAGGCGGCGGACGACGGCCTCGACGCGACCGATGATCTCCACATCGCTCGCGTAGATTGGCGCCATGCTCCGATTCTCCGGCTGGAGGCGGATCCGGCTTTCCTCGCGGTAGAAGCGTTTGACCGTTGCCTCGCCGTCGAGCATGGCCACCACCACCTCGCCGTTGTCGGCCGTGCGCTGCGGGCGCACGACGATTAGGTCACCGTCGAGAATCGCCGCCTCGATCATCGAATCGCCTTGGACGCGCAGCATGAACGCGTCCGACACCCGCGGCACGAAGCTCGCCGGCAGCAGAAACTCGCCTTCGACGTTCTCGGCCGCCGTGATCGGCACGCCCGCGGCAACTTTGCCGAGGATCGGCATCACGACCGCGTCGTGCGCGGCCGAGGACGGCGGCGGCCCGAAATCGGACCGCAAGGCCCGCGGTTTGGTC
>DATCGB010000229.1:0-2883 GCA_036509155.1 Candidatus Tumulicola sp.
CGTGCACGAAGGCGTTGGAAAGACGGGTGTCGTGGGCGTGCTTTCGGGCTCCAAGCCCGGGCGCACGATCATGCTGCGCGCGGACATGGACGCGCTCCCGATCTTGGAAGAAAACGACCACGCGTACCGATCGCAAAGCGACGGCGTGATGCACGCATGCGGACACGACGGGCACGTGGCCATCCTGCTGGGTGCCGCGGAGCTGATCGCCGACCGGCGCGACGAGCTGGCCGGGACGCTGTGCCTAGTTTTCCAGCCGGCCGAGGAGGGCGCCGGGGGTGCGCGCGAGATGATCGAAGACGGCCTGTTCGAACGCTTCCCGATCGAGCGCGCGTACGGACTTCATCTGTCGTCAAAGTACCCCAGCGGCGTTCTGGGATTCTGCGAAGGCGCGATGTACGCATCGAGCGACTCGATCGAAATCGACGTGCTCGGCGTCGGCGGCCACGGAGCGGCGCCGCACGACGCCGTCGACCCGATTTACGCGGCCGCCAGCTTCATCACGTCGGTCCAGCAGGTGGTGTCGCGTCAGATCGATCCGCTCGAACCGGCGGTGGTGACGATCGGCTCGATTCACGGCGGTACGATTCACAACGTTATCCCGCGCACGTGCCGCATGCTCGGAACCGTGCGCGCCTTCTCCGAAGAAGTCCGGGGCGCAATGGCCGAACGGATCGAACGCGTACTGCGCGCCGCCTGCGACGCGGCCGGGGCGCAGTACGACTTCGTCTACCGCGACCGTTACCCGGTGACCTCGAACGATCCGCGCCAGACGGCGTACGCGCGCGACCTGGCGCGCGCAACGTTCGGCGACGCGCGGGTGGTCGACGCGAGCAAACTCATGGGCGCAGAAGACTTTTCCTTTTACGCCCAACGCGTGCCGGCATGCTTTTACACGCTCGGTTCTCGAAACGGAGCGGCGACGAGCTTCCCGCATCATTCCAGCCAATTCGATATCGACGAAGGCTGCCTGCCGGCCGGCGTCGCGATGATGACGGCGTTGGCGCTGGATGCCGGACGCAACGCTCCCTGACGGGCGCGGCGACGAACCGGCCGAGACCATCCCCGGCGTCGTCGAGCCCGCGTCGCTGGCCGACTACTTGGAGGTCATGACCCGGGCGGTTTTTCAGGCCGGCGTGAGCTGGAAGCAGATCGCTCAGCACTGGCCCGCGTATCGCGATGCCTTTGCGGCGTTCGATCCGATCCAGGTGGCCGCGTACGACGAGTCGGACATCGAACGCGTGCTCGCCACGCCGGGTATTCTGCGGATGCGGCGCAAAGTACGTGCGACGATCGCCAACGCCGCTTCGCTGGTGGAGGCCGATCGCCGGTTCGGCGGGTTCGCCGTCTATCTGCAATCGTTCGATTCGTACGCCGCGCTGGCAAAAGACGTCAAGAAACGCTTTTCGTTCATGGGCGACATGAACGTCTGGTATTTCCTCTTCCGGCTGGGCGAGCCGGTGCCGCGCTTCGAGACGTGGGTCGAGACGATTCCGGGCGATCATCCGCGCATGCGCGAGATGGTCGCGCGCGCTCGCGCGGAGGGATGTTCCCCAGAACGATGACCGCCCGCGCGAGCGCAGGATCCGGTGCGAGCGCTGCGAACGCGGCCGAGTATGGACCGTCGCTTAATGGGCAGGTTATTTATCTGCATTTCCGCCTTCGCCGTTCTGACCGCGCAAACGCCGGCCCCGGCGGGGACGCCCGCGCTTCCCGATAAACCGCTGCGACACTTGGAGTATGCTTTTTCGGTCGACTATCAGCGAAACGGCGAAGTCCACGAAGGGGCCATCGGGACGGCCCGGAGCGGCGTGGGCTCGCTCATGTCGGGCATCGGCCGCCAAGGAACGCTCGACGTCGACGTGATGGCAGCCGCCAACGACGGCGGATTGGTTATTCGCGCGGCCGAGTGGCTGCAGGAGCAGCCGCGCGCGCGGCAATCGTTCATTTGCGCCGCCTACCCCGAAGGGCGCGTCATCTGTCCCGAATACCTCGGGGTTACGGATGTCGAAAACCAAATCATGGGCTACTTAGGCCGCGGTTTTTTCGACCCTTCGCTGGTCGACGACAAAGGGCGCTGGCAGCGAAAGTTTTCGGATAAATACGTTTCGGTCGTTTCCAACTTCACGATTCAGGGATCCGTCCAAGCAAATCCGCTAACGGTCTTGCAAGAGACCAGCATCACGTCGCTTTCGGGAAACTATACGAGCTGGACCGAGAGCGCCCGCTTCACCTACGATCCGGCGCTGGAAGTTCTCGACACGCTCCACGACGTCGCGATCCAACAGGCGCGCGGCGCCGCGACCGTCCAAACGACGATGGACTTCCGGCTGACGAAGGATTCGTTCGCGAAATCCTAGCGGGTTGCGGACGGGCCCGCCGGCGGTTACAAAACTTGGCTCGGCGGTGCTTTAGGGGCATGCGGTGGAACAGTCCGGACGGACGCACGTGGTAGCGGTCGCGGCGAACTCGGCCGAGGCGAGCTTCGCGGCGACGTTCGTGCGCGAATACTCGGCCGTCGTCGGGGTGGCGTATCGCGTACTGGGCGACCGGGCCGATGCCGAGGATGTCGCTCAAGACCTTTTCGCGGGCTACCTGGGCGGGCGCCGGCTGCCCTCACCCGGAGCGTTGCGGCTGGCCGCGGCCCATCGAGCGCTCAACCTGCTGCGCTCGCGCCGGCGCCGGGTGGCGCGCGAGCTGGCCGACTATCGCCTTCGCCCGGCGGTCGCGCGCGACGCCGGGCAGTCCGACGAGCCCTTCGCGGCCCTCGACCGTGCGGCGCGACAAACGCTGGTGCGGGCCGCCCTGCTGCGGCTGCGCCCGCGGGACGCGCAGCTTCTGGCATTACGCTACGGCGGCGCCAGCTACCGCGACGTCGCCCTC
>DATCGB010000230.1:0-2466 GCA_036509155.1 Candidatus Tumulicola sp.
CGGTTTCGCCGGTCAGCGCGCGCGAAATCAGCGAGTTGCCTTTGAGCGATCCCTTCTGCGGACCGTTGGCTCGCGCGATGACGTTGCCGTTCGCATCGACGACGGTTAGGAACGAAAGACCCGACGTGCGGGCGATGTTCGAAAGCTGGTCTTGCAGCGCCGCCGCGTTATGGGTTTCCACGTTCTTGCGCAGTGCATCTTGGACGGCGTCCTGCGCGACGAGGAGCTTGATTTGATCCTTGCGCGAGTCCCAGTACCCGCCGAAAGCGCCCGCGCCATTCGTGACCTCGGTCTCACCTTGAGCTCGCAAGTCTTTCGAGAGCACGACGCGCGCCGCGACCACGCTGATGATGAAGAACAGCACGATAGCCCCGATGATCGTGCCGAGCAGACGTACGCGCAGACTCATTTTCATGCGGTGGTTTCCTCCGTCCCTGTGTCACTTACTTTGAACTCGCCGAGGCTGCCGTCCATCCGTTGTGCGAGCTCGTTCATCTGTTCGACCGACGTCAGCATGCGCTGAGCGGCGTCGGTGACTTCCTTATTCACGTAGGTGAGAACTTCGACCGACGACGCATTTTGCTGCGAGATCGAGGAGATATCCGAGAAGGCTTTATTCACGTCGTCGGATTGCCGCGTCATCTGCTGCGTCGCGGTCATGTTCACCGCCACGGACTTCGTGATCTCTTCGATGGATCGTATCACCTGGTACGAGTTTGCGCTCATCGCGCGCGCGACCGAACTGATTTCGACGGTTTGCTGATTGGCCGTCAAAACGGCGGAGACGATGTCTTGCAGCGCACCGGACGCCGAGTTAGTGCTGTTGACGCTATCTTCGACGCGGCTCGTCAATCGTTCCATCGCGGTGACGACCTCGCCGATGACCGCCTGCGTCGATGCGATGTGCGCCGCGATCTCCTTGGTGGCCGAGACGCTGCCGTCGGCGAGCTTGCGGATTTCGCTCGCAACGACCGCGAAGCCGCGTCCGTGTTCGCCGGCGCGCGCCGCCTCGATTGCGGCGTTGAGCGCGAGCAAGTTCGTCTGCTCGGCGATGCGGTCGATCACCTTGACGATGTCGCCGATTTGATCCGAGTTGCTCCCGAGCTGCGTGATGTCGGTCGCGAGATCGTCGATCGTCGATCGAATCGTGTGCATGCCGTCGACGATCGTTCCGATGGCCGTGCCGCCGCGTTCGGCCGTGCGCGACGTTTCGGTCGAAATCGAGGAGAGCGAGTCCACCTGCGCGGCAACTTGCTCGATGGAGCTGGCCATGTTCGAGACGGCGAGCGCGGTCTCGTCGAGGCTGCGCGTCTGCTGCTCCGCCGCGGCCGCAATCGAACCGATGGCTTCGCTCAGCGCCGCAACCTTGGCGGTCGCTTCACCGATGATGCTCGATTGCTCCTGAATGCCTTCGTCGAGCTGGCCCTGGGCGACCGCCGCTCCCTCGATGACGGCCAGCGCCGTGGCGGCCGTTCCCTGCAGTTCGCCGCCGGCCGACCCGAGTTGACCGGCATCGCCGTGAAGCTGTCCGAGCGAGCGGCGCAGACCGAAGATGAGCTTGTTCAGCGCGATCGCGAGATCTTGGAGCGCCGTATCGGAGACGGCGATGTTCTTGGTGAAGTCGCCGGACGACACTTCGCGAATGCCCGCGGCCAGTGAGGCGAGGCTGGTATGGAACGCAGCCATGGAGTCGCCTTTCGGTAACGCTAAACGACTGCCGCCCCGAAAGGCGAGTTGCCCCGGGTCGAGGTCGCTCGCATCATCGACGGCCGTGATCTCTCCTTGAAAGAGGACGCTGACGACGATTCCGCCGAGCAGCAAGAGGATCGCGCCCGGCGGGAAGCCCGCTTCGCCGTGCTGATTGCGGGCAACCGTGTCGGCGATGGCCGCGAGGACCGACGTGGCGAGGCCGAGGGGGAAACCGGCAAGTGAGGCCGCGACTGCGACGACCGCCAGGAGCAGCACTTCGATCGGAAGTGCCGTACCGAACCAGGCCAGCAAAAAGCACACGCCAGCCGCGACCACGGCAATGGCGATGCGGCTCAGCAGCGAGAGACGAGCCCTCAAGCCGGCGAAGTAGGCGTAGATCAACTGCCCTCCTTTCCCTCTAGTCACCGCACTGCCTGGCCCCGGTCCGAGCCTAAGGCCGGCCAAGAGCTCTAGTCCGTTGTTCTTATTGATTAGTTACGGCTGGGCTAAGTTCCGGCAACGTGCTCAATTCCCGGACGCCGCGACGGCTACGAGCCGGAGGGGCGCTCGTTGCGGGCGCGCCCGATCCGGCGGTCGCAGACTTCGCAGAAGTGCGGCATCTTGTTGTCCGTCTCGAAGATCGAGTTCGAATAGTACATCGCGCAGCGTACGTTGTAGCAGTGCTTCAGGCCGAACGCGTGTCCGAGTTCGTGAACGGACTCCTTGAGCGCTCGCTGGAAAAGCAAGTTGACGTCGGCTTCTTCGCCGTAGAACTCG
>DATCGB010000231.1:0-3665 GCA_036509155.1 Candidatus Tumulicola sp.
GATAGATCGGCTCGATAGTGCTGCGACGCGGACCCGACCAGACATTGAACCAAAAAGAGCACCGACATGACCATGAAAAACCAGACGCACGCGCGCTGACCGTCGGTCAAAATCACGTCGTCGGGCGCTCGAAACGTGAGGCGCTGGCGCTCCTTACCTTGCCAGCCAAGAAGATTCCAGCGGCCGACGGCGGCGAACAGCAGTCCGCTCCCGCCCAGCAACACGATCAGGGACAGCGCGCTCCAAACCAGGTTGTCGGCCGTCGGACGATTGTCGACGAGCGATTCCGGCGGCCAGTTATTGGTGTAGGAGTACGACTTACCCGGGCGCTGGGCCGCCGTCGCCCAGGCGGCCCATGCAAAAAACGCGGTCAGTGCATGCACGTCGTCCGGGTTCGTAATGGCGCCGGGACGAAGTCCATACTTGGTCGTAGGCTCGCCGAAATACGCGGTGTAGTGGCGCAGCAGGTCGGCAAAAGCTGCAGCCTGCGCGGCGGTAAACTCGAGTTGCCCGGTTGCCGCGTCGTAGCGATTGGTTCGGAAGTCCTCGACGGTTCGGGTCGCGGCGCGATCGGAATTCGGGCCGCCGTAGATGCGTTCGACGTCGAGCGCCGCGCGGTGGAGGTAGTCGGCGGTGTAGTCCGGGCCTAAATAGCCGCCGTGGCCGAAAATCGAACCGTACTGCATCAGCCCGTTCGATAGAAAGACCTGTTGACCGCGACGGATATCTTCGCCCGAGAAGAGGACGTGTTGGGTAGGACCGACGACTTCGCGTGGGATCGGCGGTTCGTCCGTGTACGTCAGGTACGCGAGGATACCCAAAATAGTGAAGCCGAACAGCACGACGAGAACGGCGGCTTGCCACCAGCCCGAAGGCACCAGAAGGCCGCGCCTTACGTTAGCCAAGGTTCAACCTCCAGCGGAGGAGTCTAAACGCGGTCGAGTCGGAATCGTACGGCCGCTCACCGGTCTATTTACCTCGATATTATTGATATATCGGTAGATCAATATATCGAAAGGTAGCACTCGGCCGGCGGCTAGTCAACAGCGGACGGCTTAGAGTACGGGGGCCTGGAAGACGTTTCAATCGGGTCTGAGGTTCGGCGCGATGGGGTACTATCGCCTCATGGCCGGCAAAAAATGGTCGCAAGACGTCACCGAGCACAGTAACGCCCTCGACCTGAAATCCAAGGTTTTCACGCTCAACGATCCGCATGCGATTGCGAACTCCCTCAAGAATTCGGCGGAGCACAGCTCGCGACGAAAGAGTTCGCCGTATCGATCGGCGATGTCGATGCTGACGTTTTACATCAATCGCGCCGGCAAGGATCTCCCGGAAAGACAGCGGCGCGTGCTCGAGCGCGCGAAGCACGAACTGCGCGTCGTCTTCGGGCGCGAGGAGGTATAACGCCGACGTGGTACCGCAACTGAGAAAATCCGCCCGCGAGCTGCCGACATGAACGTCGTTTCGCAAGCCGCCCTGGGCGCGCTGGCGGGCGCGGCTGGGACCGCGGCACTCGATGTGGTTACGTACGCCGATATGGCGTTGCGCGGACGCCCGCCTAGCGGGTTGCCCGATAAGATGGCGCGCAAACTCGCCGACCTGGCGGGCTGTGAAGAATTTGCCAAACCTGCAGATCAGCTAAGCGATCGGATGAAGCAACGGCGCGCGGGCATCGCGGCGCTGCTCGGATACGCCGATGGGTTCGGCACCGGCGCAATCGTCGGACTGATGCGTCCGGCGCTACGCGACGTGCCGCTGTTTTGGGCCGGCATCGGCGTGGGTGCGCTCGGAATGATTATGAGCGAGGGCGCGGCAACGGTGCTGGGCCAGACCGATCCACTGAAATGGCCGTTCTCGAGTTGGGTCGAAGACATCGTCCCGCGCTGCGTCTACGGTTGGATCACGTGCATCGTCTTCGACGCAATGATGGATGCCTGAGCAGCGATTCTTCTTGGCCGCATAGGACGGCGAACTAGGCCGACCGTTCCGATCCGACGGTGCGCATTCCGCGAGCGATGCACGAGTCCTGAAAATGAGCCAGCAAGTCCTCAGGGTCGCCGTAGCGTTCGTCGGCCTTCGCAAGTCGGACATCGCTCGATCCGCCGCAGCGCAAACCAATCGCCGGCATTCCGGCCCGGTGCGCCGCATCGATATCGTAGGGCGTGTCGCCGACGTAATCGTGCGATCGACGCGCCGGGCTCGCCGTTTTCGCTAAGCTTGGAATCGACGTGCACCAGGATCTTATCGCCGCCCATTCAGATCAACGGCCGCAGGCGCTCCGCCGGAGCAGAGAAGGGCCGTGGTGATGAATGGCGCCCGCAACCGGGTATACCCGTGCCCATGGCAGCAAAACATCGGTATACGGCAAAGGAACACCGCCAAGTCGAACACGTGAAAGAAAGCGAAGCAGCGCGCGGCGTGCCGGCGGACGAGGCCGAGGGCATCGGGTACGCGACCGTCAACGCCCGCAATCCCGGCAAACATCGTTATACCGGCAAGGAAGACCGCCAAGCCGAGCACATCATGGAGTCGGAAGAAGCCGCCGGCAAAAGCGAGGGCGAAGCCAAACGGATCGCCTACGCGACCGTCAATAAGCAGCACGCCGAAAAGCAGAAATAGGACGCGCGGGCACGAAGCTGCTTGCCCGTTTTCTAACGAGCACGGTTTGGAGAGTATATTCCTCATGAAGCCGATCCTGTGGCAGCGGCTCTGCGCGGAGGCCGCCGGAACCTTCATGGTGACCGTCGTCGCGATCGGGGTCGACATTCTCTACTTCACCGGCCATCAGGTCGAAGACGTTTCCCGATGGCTGGCTCGAGGCTTCGTCGCCGCGGCGGCTATTTTTGCGTTCTCGGCCATTTCCGGCGCGCACCTCAATCCCGCCGTGACGTTCGGATTTGCTCTGCGTGGCGTGTTTCCGTGGTCACGCGCCGGGGCATACGCCGTCGCGCAGTTCGCGGGCGCCTTCGGGGCGACCGGTCTGGCATACCTATTGTACGGGCCGCTCCTAAAGTTTGGCGCCAGTCATCCCGGCCCCGGCTTCGGCGCAGGCGTCGCGGCCACGTGCGAATGCGTACTTACGGCGATGACGATGTTAGTGATCTTAGCGACGGCGCGGGAAGAGGCCGTCGTCGGCAAGGACGCTGCACTCGCCATCGGGTTCTCCATCGCCGCATGCGGATTTTGCGCCGGTGCGATCAGCGGTGCCTCAATGAATCCAGCGCGTACCGTTCCGCCGCAGTTGCTGTCGGGCCAAGTCTCACTTGTGTGGATATACGTCATCGGACCGCTCGCGGGGGCCGCAATCGGTGTTGGCGCGCACTGGTTGACGTTCGGTGGACCGAAACGAGCGGAGCGCAAGGCAGCCCGCGGATCCGAGAACGGCTAGCTGTGTTCGTTCAGCGAACTAAAGCCGTGTTCGAAGGTTTGCGGCGCTACCTTTCAAAGCTGGGACCCGGGCTGATAACCGGCGCGTCCGACGACGACCCGTCGGGCATCTCGACGTATTCAATGGCCGGCGCAAGCGCCGGCTATTCGATGCTCTGGCTGACGGTAATTACCTCGCCGATGATGGCCGTGATTCAGGGGATGTGCGCTCGGATCGGCCTGGTGACCGGCGCCGGCCTCGCGACGACGATGCGGCGCCGTCTCCCGGTCTGGCT
>DATCGB010000232.1:0-2413 GCA_036509155.1 Candidatus Tumulicola sp.
AGCCTCGATGACTTGCGGGCGCGCGCCCGCGCGGTCTACGACCGCCTCGTCGGCGCGGGGGGGGCGCCCGAGCCGTTCCTGGGAGATTCCTAAGTTTGCCGAGCGCTCGTATGGGAAAAGGTACACTTGTACCAAGCATCCTAGTGAATGAGGTTCGATAACACATGGCTACGCAAGAACCCGGACAGTCCGGCGGCATGAGCGTCCGCGAGGCGGGGCGCCGCGGCGGCGAGCGCGTCAAAGCAAAATACGGCTCCGAATTTTACGAAGAAATCGGCCGCAAAGGCGGCGAAGCGACGAAGAGCAAGTACGGCCCGTCGTTCTATGAAGTCATCGGTCAAAAAGGTGGGCAGCGGCCGAAACGCAAGGCGGCCTCATCCTAAGCACGCTCCCCTCCAACCCCGGAAATCGTAAGGACTCATGGCTGAAAAAACCAACGACGACGCAGCGAAGCGTGAAATGTCCGTTCGCGAGGCGGGCAAAAAAGGCGGCGACACCGTGCGGGACCGGTACGGTTCGACGTTCTATGAAGACATCGGCCGCAAGGGCGGCAAGGCGACGCGCGACCGGCACGGCGTAGAATTCTATGAGTCGATCGGCCAAAAAGGCGGCCGCGTCGTCAAAGAAAAATACGGCTCGGACTTTTACGAAGAGATCGGCCACAAGGGCGGACAAAAAGTAAAAAAACTTATCGCCGAAGCTAAGAAAAAGCTCAGCGACGAAAAGGGCGAGGCGTAGCGCAAACCCTTCTCGTTAAGGCGCCGGCGCCGGGTGTTCCTTTGTAAGGTTCACCTGGCCGCCGAGCTTCCCGAGGTGAACGGTGTTCGCGTCGAAATCGACGGTGATGCCGTCGATCCTCAGCGTCTGTCCGTTGGTATGCACGTAGGCCGGATGCTTCATGTGCAGCAACTTCGCATTATTCGTCCAGGTGACTAAGTCCGTATCGAAGGCGCGCTTTTGCGGGTCGTCGATCATTTCCACGTGCACCTTGCCGATTGCGGTGAAGTCGAGCGACTGGATGTCGAGCTGGACGTGTTCGGCCGAGATCCGCAGATACGGTCTGCCCTTGCGAAAAACGACGCCGTTACGAACTCCGTCGACGCTCCCGGACGTTCCGTCGGGAGACAGTTGCGCGTGGTCGTAGTCGAAGGTCCACGACTTGGTCGTGATGCGGTTATTGACGACGTGGCCGCCGTGAAGGTTCATCGAGATGGACGACGGCGAAGGCGGCGGGGCGCCCCCGCCGGCCAAGACGACTTCGACGACGACCCAGATGCCGAAGAGCACGCCCGCGACCAGGGCGATCCGCTTCCAGCGGAGCTTATGGCGTCTCGACACGACGCCTCCGGCGCGGAATCAGCAGAAGGGCGACGTACAGCGCGGCGAGAGCCAGCGCGACGGCCGTCGGCCCGATGCGTGAGAAAACGGTCGGGGCGCGCGGCCCGACCTTGCCGCTGACGACGACGCGCTCTTCCATCCGGCTGCGCGCTTGCCACGTTCCGTCGGGCGCGATGATGCCGCTGATGCCGGTGGCGGCGGCCCGCACCACGTAGGCGCCGCTCTCGATGGCGCGCAGCTGCGCGATTTGCGCGTGCATGTACGGTCCGGACGTGGTTCCGAACCACGCGTCGTCGGTGCTGATGACGAGCAACTGCGCGCCCCGGCGGATTTGTGCGTACGCCAAATCGGCGAAGGCCGACTCCCAGCAGATCAACGGCGCGATTTTTAGCGCCGCCGTCGGATACACGCCGTCGACGTGGCCGGTGCTGAAGCGGCCGCTCAGCTCGCCCACGTACGGCAGCCAGCCAAGAAAGGCCCGGCCCGGGAACGATTCGGCGAACGGCACCAACTGGCGCTTGTCGTACGTCGCGTACGTCCCGTCGGGCTGGAATACGAAGAGCGCGTTGTAAATATTCTGTCCGCGCACGCTTTGACTCCCGACGACGATCGTGGCGCGCGACGCGACCGCCAGGTCCGTAAACTTGCGCATCAGGGGCGGATCGCGGTCGAGCACCGTCGTGATGACGGTTTCGGGCCAGACGATCAGCTTTGGACTGCGCCGCGCCGCAACCGCAGTCATCGCCGTGTACCGGCGTACCGCCAGGGCGAGGGCGTTCCATTTGAGCGATTGGGCGATGTTGCCTTGAACCGCGGCGACCTCGATCGAGGGTGCCGGCAAGTTGCGCGCCGGCCATTCCAGCCACGCCAGCGACGTCAGCACGACCAGCGCCGCGACGGCAACGGCCAGCGGACGCCACGTGCGCCGCCGGATCGCGTCGGCCAGATACGCGCCGATCGCGCACAGCGCGAACGTGACGCCGTAGGTGCCGGCGTACGCGGCGATCGCGCGCAGCGGGGTGCCGGCCGCCGTGTATCCGAGCTGATCGAACGGCGCGCCGAGCAAGCCGACCGA
>DATCGB010000233.1:0-3882 GCA_036509155.1 Candidatus Tumulicola sp.
CTCGAGTTCGTAACCGGCGACCTGCGCCGCGCCGGCGAGTTCGCACGCGCGCTCGACGGGTGCCGGTACGTCGTTCATACGGCCGCGCTCTATTCGTTCGCGCCGCGCGATCGGGCCGCCATTCATGCCGTCAACGTGACCGGCACCGCCGGGTTGATGCTGGCGGCCGATCTCGCCGGCGTCGAACGCGTCGTGCTGACCTCCAGCTCGGCGACGATCGGGCACGCCCGCGACGCAAACCCGGCCGACGAAACGCGCTATCCCGCCGGCGTCGCGAACGCACCCAACGGCGACTATCACGCCTCGAAACTCGCGCAGGAACGCGCCGCCTTTGCGGGCCGCGTTCCGGTCGTCGCCGTGCTGCCGACGGCACCCGTCGGCCCGGGCGACTGGAAGCCCACGCCGACCGGCAAACTCGTTCTCGATTTTACGCGCGGAAAGATCGCCGCCAAAGCTCCCGGACGCGGCGGCATGAATCTCGTCGCCGTCGAGGACGTGGCGCGCGCGCACGTCGCGGCGTTGCGGCACGGCCGGCCCGGCGAGCGCTACGTCATCGGCGGCGAAAACCTCAGCATGGACGAAATCTGGTCGATGCTCGCTCAGATTACGGGCCGGCCGATGCCGGCGTGGCGCGCACCCTACGCGCTCGCGCTGGCCGTCGCCTACGCCGACGAACTCCGCTGCCGGCTCGACCCGGCCGCGACGCCCTTCGCGCCGCTCGAGGGCGTCCGCATGTCGCGCGACCGGATGTACGCCGACTCCGCCAAAGCGCAGCGCGAACTGGGCCACCGGCCAACGCCGGTCCACGACGCGCTCGCGCGCGCCGTCGCCTGGTACCGCGCAAACCGGCGCGATTAACGCGACGTCGGGGAGTGGGCCAAACGGCCCATCGGACGGCGGCGCGAGAATAATGGCGCCAGAGGCTCCGCCCGAAAGCGTCAAGAACTCAGCGCCTAGGCTGGAACGCTGCCGTTGCGTCTCGCGACGTGCCGTTCGGGTGTTTGAGGCACAGCTTCATTACTGAAAATAAGGAGATCTCGACTCTATGAAATCCCGTGCTATAGCGCTTCTTTGCGGCTTTGCAGTTGCCGCGATATCCGTCGCAACGGCGGTAGCGAGTCCGCCGAACCTTACCGGAACGTGGTCCGTCGAGCAGACGGGCTTGAACGGTACCACCGCGTCCACCTTGACGCTAACGCAATCGGGCAACGGCCTCGTCGGGACGAACAAGAAGACCGGAAACGGGTACACCGGCACCTTCGTCAACGACGCTCAGATCAACGGAAAATGGCATGGCCCCAGCGGGGCCGGTTGGCTGACCGTCTACGTCAGCCCCAACGGGCACAGCTTCAACGGCACCTGGGGCTACAACGGCCGCCCTTCGAACGGAACGTTCGTCGGTAACAAGATCCTCGCGCCTTCACCGGTTACCGCCGCCGGGACCTGGAAGGTCGCCGTGGCCGGCGGTCCGAGCACGTTTGCCGGACGGATGGCCTGCACGCAGTCGGGTCCGACGGTCGTGTGCAAAGCCAGTCGGATCGCGCTCAATGGAAAGTTCCGTACCAAAGACAAAGTACGCGCCACCTGGCATAGCGGCAGCAAGTCGGGATGGTTCTCGTTCTGGTTCAACGACGACAACAACAGCTTCAACGGCTCGTGGGGCTACGGAGCCGACACGACGCCGCCCGCGGGTCGCGTGATCGGCCAGCGTTCCTTAGGAGGCTAAGCACGATCGCGCGCTCGCGCGCTTTCGACGGTGTAAACGGCGAAGAGGCGGTGGCATCGGCCACCGCCTCTTCGTGCTTCATCAGCGGGTCCTTGAACGGCCCGCTGCCTAACCGTGCGGCGCGGACACCTGCGTCATCACGGAATCCAGGTTGAACGAGGCGGGTTTCTGACGCGGGGGGAACTTCTTGAAGTCCTCGATTTGTCCCGCAATCACCGCCTGCATCATGTATAGCTGAGGCACGTGATCGACCATCCAGTCAAAGTAGGTATTCGAGTTGAAGTCGGCTCGTTCGAATGGATCGCGGCGCAAGCTCATAATGTGCGGCAAGCGAAGTTTCACGAACGGTTCGGCCCACTGTTGCATCGTGTTGGCCCGTTGGACCGACAAATTGAACTTCCAGTCGCCGACGCGAACCGCGATGACGTCGCCGTCGTCGCTGAAATACACGATCGCATTTCTCGGACTTTCGGCTACCTGCCCGGTAAAATACGGGACCATGTCGTAGCCGTCGAGATGTACGTTGAACTTTTTGCCGCCCACCGTACAGCCGTCGAGCAGCTGTTTGGTGACGTTTGGATTTCCGGCAAGCGATAGCAACGTCGGGAACATATCGATGTGTGAGACGATGCCGTTGAATACCGATCCGGCTTTAATGTTACCGGGCCAGCGGATGAACGACGGTACGCGCCAGCCGCCTTCCCAGTTCGAGTCCTTCTGCCCGCGGAATGGCGTGTTCGCACCATCCGGCCACGTGTCGTTTTCGGGACCGTTATCGGTGGAGTACATGACGATGGTGTTGTCGGCGATTCCAAGCTCGTCGAGTTTGTCGAGCATCATGCCGATCTGCTCGTCGTGCACGACCATCCGATCGCTGTAGGGATCTTGCCCGCTCTTCCCGATGTTCTTTTCGGCAACGTGCGTGCGGAAGTGCATGGCCGTGGAGTTGTACCACAGGAAGAACGGCTGATCCGCCTTGGCCTGCTCTTCCATCCAGCCGAGCGCAGCGGTCGTGATCTCTTCGTCGACCGTCTCCATGCGCTTCTTGGTCAGCGGACCCGTGTCGACGATCGTTTGCTTTCCGACGCGGCCGAAGCGCGGATCGACGGTGGGATCGTCTTTGTCGGTCGCTTTGCAATGCAGCACGCCGCGCGGTCCGAACATCTCCTTGAACTTCGGATCCTTCGGATAGTCGGGCAGCTCGGGCTCTTCTTCGGCATTGAGGTGGTACAGGTTGCCGAAAAACTCATCGAAGCCGTGCACCGTCGGCAAGAATTCGTTGCGGTCGCCGAGATGGTTTTTGCCGAACTGGCCGGTGGCGTAGCCTTGCGGCTTCAGAAACTCGGCGATGGTCGGGTCTTCGGGCTGAAGCCCGACGCTTGCGCCCGGCATGCCGACCTTGGTCAGGCCGGTCCGGATCGGATTCTGACCGGTGATGAAACAGGCCCGGCCGGCGGTGCAGCTTTGCTGCGAATAGTAATCAGTGAAGAGGGCGCCTTCGTTAGCCACCCGGTCGATATTGGGGGTCCGGTACCCCATCATGCCGTTGCTAAAGCGGCTGATGTTCCATATGCCAACATCGTCACCCCAAAGGATGAGGATATTGGGCTTTTTTGCAGGCATCGTTGAACCTTTCTCATCAGCGGTCGTGCTGGGTCGAAGCGGGCGTGCTGAGTCCAAGTTTAGAGCGTACCGCATTCTTGCGTCCGCCTCTATCCGAAAAATGGCTCCCGTCCAAGCTACTTCGCGACGGGATAGAGCAGCGTGACTTGAAAACGTGCGAACCAGGTCGAGGTCCCGGCCGGACGGAGGGCGTTGTATCCGACGCCTCCGGATACCGAGAGCGGCTGCCGGCCGGTCTTTTGTAACTGCGAGATGCCCAAAAAGACCGGGATCGTCCACTTCGCGTTTCCGGGGGCGTTCCAGTTGGCCGTCGTTTGCGACTGCAGCGTCAGTCCGACGCCGTGCGCGAAATTTCGGACGTAGAAGGGCTGAATGAAGAAGCCGTTGATGTCGAGAGCGCGCGGCGACCCCGCAAACGACCACAGATTGTTGGCGATGAAGCCGGTCAGACTGCCTTTCGTCGTCGCGACCACCGCGATGTCCGGACCGGCGGCCCATTTATTGGGTCCGACCAGCGGGTTGGTCGAGGTCGG
>DATCGB010000234.1:0-3990 GCA_036509155.1 Candidatus Tumulicola sp.
CTGAGGGCCGTGGCCGTCTCGGGCATTTCCAGCCCGCCCGAAGATTCCGGAAATCAGGGGCGTAGAAACGCTGGTGCCCCCGAACGCCGTCCAACCGCCGTATCCCTTGTAATACGCGGCAACCGGCGTGAGTACCGAAGCCTCGGCCGAAACGTCGGATTCCGACCTCATCCCGCAGCCCGCATCGTTTTGCCACGACGGTTTCTTCACCACGATGCTGCAGCCGCTGCCGGTGCCCCCGCAGCTTCCGCTGCATTGGTAGTCTGAAAGTTCGTTCCACACGGTTTCCTTCCAGCCGCGTGCGTCGCCGGCGCGCGTGAGGTGTGTGCCGCCGACGCACACGACGGTTGCGAGCGAGCAAGGCTGCTGTGGGCCGCCACAGTTCTTCAGGCCGCCGCCGCTATCGCCCGCCGCGGCGACGTAGACGCGACCCGAGGCCGAAAAGGCCGGATCGGACGGCTCGCCAGGACCCCCGCAGCCTTGAACTTCACTTCCGCCGTAGGAGTTGTTGATAACGACGGCGCCCAGTTTGGCTGCCTCGGAAACGGCCGTATAGAGGTCGTTGCCGGAGTTCGAGTTCGCCTGAACCAAAAGAATCTTGCACGCCGGACACATGGCCGACACCATGTCGAGGTCCAACGCTTGTTCCGCGTCCCAGTTGTTATCGGGCGGCGGCGGGTTTGTGCCGCCGGTTTGATTGCGGATCTTCAGACAGCCGTTGCCCGTCGTACAGGCGCGCAACTTGTAGTACGAACGATAGGCCGCGAGATCGCTCGAGGCGCTCGGGTACCCGTACGCCGCCACGATTGCCACGAGACTATTTTTGCCGCCGGAAATTTTGTACGCGCTTTGCAAATCCGACGGACCGTACCCCGGATGCGTGGCGTTCGGATCGAGACTGTTGGTGCGCAGGTCCAAACGCTCGAGCGCGAAGCACTGTTTTTCGCCCGGACGCGACGCCTGCGGACACACCCGATGAATCGCGCTGGCCGACGTTATCGGAACCTCGCCGTCACCCGAAGCCGCCGCACCCGATGCGCTCGGCGCGCCTTCGGCCGGCGCCTGCGCGGCCGGCTGCTCGGCCAGCCCTGCGCCATCGGACGACGGCGCGGCGGCGGATTGCGGTTGCGTGGGTGCGCTGGGACCTTGGGGCATCATGCCGCCGCCGGTACTCGCGCCTGTACAAGCGGCGAGCGCAACGATTGCGGTCAAAGCCATCGTGCGGATGAAAATGCGGCTCAAGGGAACCTCCAGGTTTATCGTAAACGCGTCGGCGATGGTTTTGAGTGACTCTGCCACCGAGGGAACGCAGCGGAAGGTGCCGACGTTCCCGAATCCGGGGCTCTGAGACTTGCATATCGTTGCCCCGGGCACCTACGAGCCGGCAGCGACGCTTTGACGCACCGGATTGCGACCCCCTGGAAATACGACCTGGTGGTTGAAAGCGGCGACGGCCGAACGCTCGTCGCCGCCGCCTTTGCGCCTGCCAGCCGGAAGCGCCATTCCCAACCGACCGATTCGTTGTTCGCAGAGGCGGCCGAACAGGTGAAGGCCTACTTCGCGCGCCGGCTGCGCCGGTTTGACCTTCCGCTGGCTCCGGCCGGGACGCCATTTCAACTCGCGGTGTGGGATCTAGTCGCCTCGCTCGCCTTCGGCGAGTTCGTGTCGTATGCCGACGTTGCGCGCGCAGTCGGCCGTCCGCTCGCGCATCGCGGCGTTGCGACCGCGATGGGCCGCACGCCGATTGCGTTGTTCGTTCCGGCGCACCGGGTCGTCGGCAGCGACGGGCGCGTCAGGGGAGCGCTTCCCGGATCGATGCGCTTGCGGTTAGCAGCCTTCGAGCGCGCGCCTCAGAAAGGGGGCGCGTAGGCGGCATTTTCGACGGTTTCCTCGAGGTGACGCGCGTTCGACGCGACGATGTCGTCAACCATGGGAAACTGCGGATGCCGTCGCACGGCGCTCGTCCGATAGCCACCCGCCGCCGGCTCGAGAATGTGCCACCGTACCATCAGCGGCAGCGCCGCGCGTACCAGGCGGCCCGGATCGCGACGCAGTTCCGGGTCGACGAAGAGTTGCGGCGGCAACGTACGCAGGCATTCTTCGACCGCCGCCAGCGCCCGTTCTTCGGTAAAGACCTCGGTGCGGCCGTCCAGCCAGGATGCCAAGAGTTGGCTCGTCACTACCGGGCGAATCGCCGCAAGCGTTTGCGCCAAGTGTTCGCAATCGTCGAGGCGGACGATGCGAAACAACATCGAAAGGCGCCGTGCGACGAACGGATCGTAGCTCACGCCCGCCAGATACATCGTCGCCAGCGGCGCGAGGCGCTCGATCGCACCGCGCATCGCCCCGATCCGGCCATCTGGCGAATAACGCCCTTCCCGCGTAAGATAAAAGGTGGCGCCGCGACGGACCACGTCTTCCATGCGAGCTAGATCGCTTTCGATCGAGCGTCGCGTTTCGTCAAGAATCTCGCGCCGGTACGGTTCGCGCAGCGACGTAAGCTTCACAATCGAACGCGCCTTTCCGAATGACGCCGCCCCGAGTAAATCCGACGTCTTCGTCCCGGCCGGAAACTGCGCCGCCACGCGCTCGTCGAATATATCACTTAGGGCCAGCGGTCCGTGCAGCCGCTGCGCCGACCACCCCAACGCTCCAATTTCGCGCGAAGCTAGCTGGTTTTCGAGCGGGAGCATGCCGAGCGAGACGAATAGCGGCCCGGCGTTGTAGTGCCGCAGGAGCGGCCCCAGCCAGGTTAAGCGCCGTGCCAGAAAGCCCGGCTCGTGCATCCGCCGCGAGCTCGCGGTAAACAGCGGATGGCGCCACGGCCCGCTCTGCACGACGATCGTTCCGACGATCGCCATCGAGTCGAGGTCGTGCTGGTGGTTGGCGACGATCAGCGTCGAGCCGCGGCGGCGCGGGAGCTTTCCCCAATGTCGAATGCGATAGACGATTCGAACCCACGCATAGTTCGTCGCAATCGCGGCGATTCGAGCCGGCACCGACCACAACGACGACAGGGGCCGGCGTCCGACGCGCAGGACGGTCAACGACGCCAGCGCAAAACATAACCCGGCGAGTGCAAAGACCGCTTGATAGCCGGCCCGCGTTCCGTGGAAATAGCCGATCATCCAGCCGCCGACGAGCGGCGCGACGACGCTGGGCAAACTCGTTCCGATACCCCAAAAACCGAGATCGCGCGCCACGTCGCGCATCGCCGGAATGCTGTCCATCGCCAGCGCCCAACCGCTGGAAAATATCCCGCCGAATCCTACGCCGAAAAGAAACGCGTATAAGAAAATCCACTGGGGCGCGGGTGCGACCGCAAAGCCGATCGCGGCGATCGCCATCGGAACGCCGGAAAGCGCCGTCACGATCTTGCGCGGCGCGCGATCCGAGAGTATGCCCAAGTAGATCGACGCACCGGTGGCGCCGATCATCGTGCAGAACGCCGCAATCGCCGTCCCGGCGGCTGGCTTCGGCAAGCTTTGAATGTCGCGGAAATAGTAGAGCACGAACGTTTGCAACAGCACGAGTCCAAAAAAGATAAGCAGACGCGCCACGAACACGACGATAAAATCGTGCCAGTCGCGCACGTGCGCGCGGTCCGGTTCGACCCACTCCTTCTCCCGAATCCAGAAAATCGAGATCCCGCATACGACGACCACGGCCGCGGCGGCAATAAAGGTGACGTTCGGATCGGGAGCGGCGCCCGCGATGCCGAGGCCGAGAATCGTTCCGATCAGGCTCGCCGCACCGCGGATGCCGGATACGACGCCCCATTTTTCGCGCGGCACGAGTTCCGGGAGGACCGCCTGGTACGCCGCCAGGGCGACGTTAGCGCCGACGATCGCGACGGTCAGCCAGGCGCCGAAGGCGATCACCGAGTGCGCCGTCGGCAGTGCGAGCAGCGCGGCGACGTCGACCAGAAGGCCGACGACGATAAAGCCGCGGCGACCGCCGCCGCCGCGGCGAATGCGATCCGACAGCCAG
>DATCGB010000235.1:0-5563 GCA_036509155.1 Candidatus Tumulicola sp.
GAAAGATGCCCGGGGCGATCGTCGCTACGACGCTATACAGATACGCCGTACCGGTGCCCAGCGCGATCAGCGTAAACATGTTGAGGTTACGCGTCATCAACGACGACCATCCGCGCTCGAAAAACGGCCAGCCGGCCCATAGCACGACCGGCGTGGCGAGAAGCAGTTGAATCCACGCGGACGTTCGTGCCGAAACGAACTCGTGCAAGCGAAGTGCCGGAACGTGCGCGCCCATCGCGAGCACGACGACCGGGATGGAGAGCACCACGCCGATCCAAAGCCGGCGCTGCATGTCGGTCAGCTCGTGGTTCGGCTCCGCGTCGAGAGCCACCGCCAGCGGTTCGAGCGCCATCCCGCAGATCGGACAGCTTCCGGGACCTTCGTGGCGGATCTGCGGGTGCATCGGACACGTATAGATCGCCGGGACGCCGGAAGACGACTGCATCGCCTCTCCCGTTGGCGCACCACCGCGGCCAAGCCTACCGACTGCGGCACGACTACTAGCGCACGATCGCTTCGATGATTTGATTGGGCTGACCGCCGAACTGCGCGCTGAACCATGGATTGCCTTGGCTATCGACGGCCAGGCCCACGGGATTGTACGGCACGTCGTACGGCGTCTGCTTTCCTTGGGCGTCGACGAACCACAGCTCGCCGTTTGACTGGAGCGGATTTCCGCCGGTAATCCACAAGCCGTTGGTTCCGGCGGCCAACCCGCTCGGGTAGGCCGGGTGCCCGGTGCCATGTTTCGTGATACGGATGCGTTCGACTTTGCCGGCGTCGATGGTGCCGAGGAAATGCGCGCCCGACAGCCGGTAGCCAAAGCCGAGCGTCGTGAACCACGGGTGACCGTCCGATCCGATCGTCATGCGCTTGGGCGCCAGATGCGGGCAGCACGGCAGCAGCTGCTTGTTCATTTGCGTGTTGTATTTCACGAGGCCGCCGGATGCCAGCCGCTCGACGACGACGCCTTTGGAACGCCGGCTGATGACCATAAACCACATATTGCCGCTCGCGTCGGATGTCAACGAACCGTCGGGCGAAAGGTCCAGTGGCAACTTCGTGACCGCGACCTTTCCTTGCGCCGTGAGGTGGGCGAGCATCGGCTTGGGCCCGAGTACGAGCACCCACGGTTTACCGTCGGCACCAAACGCGATGCCCGACGCGTTTTCAGCAATCTTCGGATTGTCGTATTCGGTGATCGTCCCATCCATCGCAACTCGTCCGATGGCGACCCCGCGATAGTCGGAAAACCACATGTTCCCGTCGGGTCCGGGCGCGATCGCGAACGGACGCGCGTTGGCCGGGAGGCCGGTAGTAAATTCGGTGACCGTACCGCCCGAGATGCGCCCGATTCCGGGCACCGACGGGTCGGTGAACCAGATGCTCCCGTCCGGCCCGAGCGCGAGATCCTCCGGCGCGGCATTGCTTGGGAGTCCGGGAGTCTGACCGGCGGTAAAAACTTGAAACGACACGTCCTTGGTGCGAATCACCGCAGCCCGTACGCCGGCCGGCCCGGCAGCCGGGGTCGAGGAAGCGCCCGGTCCGGCGCACCCGGCTGCGCCCAACGACGCGATCAATGCGAGCGCGAAAGAAAGGCGGCAAAGCGTTCCGGCGCGCTGCTTCGTCAATATCATGCTGCAGAGAATGCTCCCGCATCCCGGCTACTCCTGTGGTGCGAGTGCCACGAAAGTGCCTTGCGCCCGCATGACGTGCCCGCACGTTGCCGAAGAGCCGTCCATGGAATTCGAGCGATGACCGTCTGTGCAAACGACGTTCGGCGCTTGCTCCGAGTCTTAGGCAACCCGGTAGCGCTGCGGCGCGACCCGCTTGCGGCGCGGCTCGTCGGTCAGGGAAGAAGCGATCCCGCAGCCTTACAGGAACGGGCCGATCGAGTACTGGCGATCGTGCGCGCGTCGCTGGCATCGATGTGTTCGCACGCCGGCGCGCATCGCTGCAACGACCGCATGCGGCGCGCGGCGGCCATCATCGAACGCGTCGATCTGGGCGGCCGCGAACACGCCGCGGTCGCGCGTGAGATCGGCCTGGCGCGCCGGCAGTTCTACCGCGACCGTTCCCTCGCGTTCGACGCGCTCGCGCTTGAAATCGACGATCTGGTGCGGGCCAAACCGGCGCCCGTCTACGCCGCTTTCGATGCGGCGCGTCTGGGATTCGACGTTGCCGAAACGCTGGTCGGCGTTGGAAAATACGATGACGCCGAAGCGCTTCTAAACCCCATCGCCGCGTCGGCCGGCATCATCGAAGACCGTCTCGCGGCGGCGGCTCGGCTCATTGAAGCCGCCTGCGAAAGCGGCGAACGCGAGCGCACGCAGCGCGCGCTCGACCGTGCCCGCGCCCTCGAGACGGCGGTTGAAACGGGCACTTTTCCGGCGCGCGCGCGTTTCGAACTCGCGGCGATCCTTGCCGACGAGATGCTGGCCGGTCCGGCTCGCGACCAACGGCGAACGGCGTTGCTGGATCGCCTACGCGCGGCGGACGAGTCGAGCGACGAGCGGTGGGAAACGTTGGCTCTGGGCTTGTCCCATCACGCCGCGGCAGCGCACACTCAAGGTGATTTTGCGACCGCACTGGCGAGCTTGCACGAAGCCGAAGCGGTGCTGCGGCGCCGCGAGCGGCCGGCGCTCACGCTGGCGGCGCTGCTGCCGAATCTTCTCGGCGTGGTGCTGATGATGCTTCCGCAAAGCCTCGATGCGGCTTCCGAGCAGCACAAACTTGCGGTGCTCTTAGGCCGCCCGCGGGGACTGATGCGTATCGTTCTGGCGTCCACCTTGAATGATTACGCCATCGATTTGTGGCAAGGCCGGGCAGCATCGGTCTGCACGCACGCAATCCAGACGCTCGAAGCGGCTCGTTTCGTAACGTCGCGCGAGGAGTTCGGCAGGCTGGCAATTCTCGTCGCGAAGATCGCGATGGGAGCGGGTCGTTTGAGCGACGCGCTCGCCCTTCTCGAGGAAATCAAAGGCTCGCACGACGATTTCCCGCGCCTGCGTCCGCGCGCGATCTTAGTCGAAGCCGAAGTGCTGCTGCGCGCGGGCGATTTTCAGCGGGCCTCCGCCGCCGCTCGAAACGCGCTCGGGGCGACGCGCCGCAGCGGAGAATCCTCGCTCGTCGGGACGGCCCTGCTGCTCAACGCCGAAGCCCTGATCGGAACCGATCGCCGAAGTCTCGCCCGTAAGGCGCTGGACGAAGCCCTGGCAACGCTCGAGCAAACGGGTTCCGCGCATACGCTAAGCCGCGCGCGCAAACTCGACAAACAGCTCGGCGCGTTTTAGATAGTTAGGGCCCGATACCGCGGAGCAGCGTTTTGAAGCGCGCAGATTCCGAAATCGCATCGAACCAGCGCGACGTGCGCAAAAACGGCAGCGACGGCTCGCGGCAGGCATATGCCTTTTCGAGATGCGCGATAGCCTCGTCGAGTCGCCCCAGACCGGCCGCAACCACGGCCAGATTCCAAAAGACGACGAACTCGTTATGGGCTGCGCTTTCCAGCTCCGTATAGATCGCGTGCGCGCGCGCGATGTCGCCGCATCCGGCATACGCACGCGCCAGCAACGGCAAATACGCGGCGACGCGTTCGGCGCGCTCGGCCGGCAGGTCGCGCAAGTCGGCGAGCGCTTCGGCCGGGCGCCCGTCGAGGATGAGGGCTGCGGCTCGATAGCGGTGCGCCTCGGCGAATTCGGGGCCGCTGTCGATCAAGTTCGAGAAGTGTACGACCGCCCGCTGGTAGTCGCCGCGCCGAACGAAGACGCGGCCCAACAAGACTTGAAGCGCCGGCGACGACGGCTCCAGAATCAGCGCGTGCCGAATTTCCGACATAGATCTCTCGTTTGCGCCGGAACATTCGTAGAACCACAGCGCGCTGGTGCGGACCGCGGTAACGTTCGGACTCAACCGCACCGCGATTTCAATTTCGCGCCGAGCTTCGCGCCAGTTCCAGTCACTGAACAGCCGGATATCCGAAAGCACGGCGTGCGCCGCGCCCGAAGCGGGATCGATTTCAAGAGCGCGTACGACGGCGGACGTCGCTTTGGGAAACGCGTGCGACCCGCGCACGTACCACTGCGTGGCCGAGAATGCGTGTGCGCGCGCGAGCCCGACAAGGGCCGGCACGTAGTCGGGATCGATTTGGAGCGCCGCCTCGAAGTGATCGATCGCGGATCGAAGGGATTCGAAGGTGCGTTTTTCGACCTGATATCTTCCCTGGCTGTAGTGCCGCAAGACTTCCAAGCCGGTGCCTAGTTTGTCGTCGGGGTTTTCGGCGGCGGCTTCGGCGGCGACTGCATCGGTGTCACGGAAGGCGCTAACCGGCGCGGCGAAGCGGTACCCTTTGCTGTGAACCGTCATGATGTAAAGCCGGTCCCTGGCGCGCTCGCCCAGAATCCGGCGAAGCATGTACACGTGCTGATTGAGGTTGCCGTCGCTCATCTCGCCGTCATGCCAGATCATCGAAGCAAGCGCTCTCTTGCTGACGACGTTTCCGTTGGCGCGAATCAAGGCCAGCAAGAGCGCGAAGAGCCGTTCGGGTAGCGGCACGATCTCGCGACCGTGCAACAACAACCCGCGAGTGGGATCGACACGGAACGGGCCGAAAACGTACATCAACTCCGTCGGCGGTATCGCCAGCATCACGAAGTGAGAATGAGCGGAAGGCTCGTGCTGTGACGCAGCCGGCATAATTCCCGCCAGGAACGAGCGCGTCTACCTTCACGTTTTTGAGACTTCATTGAGACTTGCTGCTGCGCACCGCGCTCGATCCAGATAAAAATATTTTTGCGGCGATGTCGATTTGGACGACCCCCGTTCGACGGTAGGGTAGTAACGCAGAAAATGCACGACTTGAAGAGAGGAACGATTCGATGCGATTTATGGTAATCGTGAAGGCCAATGCGGACACCGAATCCGGCCGGCTTCCGACCGCGGAAGAGCTGGGCGCGATGCACGAGTTCAACGAAGGGCTGGTGAAAGACGGCGTGCTTCTCGCGGCCGACGGTCTCCATGCCAGCTCGAAGGGCGCGCGCATGAGGTTCGGGGGTGGCGGCAAGCCGGTGGTCACCGACGGTCCGTTTGCCGAAACAAAGGAGCTCATCGCCGGTTTTTGGCTAGTTCAAGCGAAGTCCAAAGAAGAAACGATCGAGCGCTTCAGCCGGTGCCCGTTCGAGAGCGGTGAAATCGAGATTAGGCAAGTCTTTGAAGCCGATGATTTCGGCGATGCCCTCTCACCCCAGGCGCGCGAATTCGAGGCGCGCCGGCGCGGGTGAGCGCCGATGCCAAGGCGGCAATCGATGCCGTTTGGAGGATCGAGTCGCCGAGGTTGATCGCCGGACTCGCGCGGATGGTACGCAACCTCGATCGGGCCGAAGAGTTGGCGCAGGATGCCTTCGTCTCCGCGCTCGTGCAGTGGCCGGAGACGGGCATTCCGCGCAATCCGGGCGCGTGGCTTGCGACCGTCGCGAAACGTCGCGCCATCGACGCAATCCGCCGCCAAAAGCGGCTCGAAGTCAAGCAAACCGCGATGCACCGGGAGCTGGAGTCGACCCAGGAA
>DATCGB010000236.1:0-4614 GCA_036509155.1 Candidatus Tumulicola sp.
AACGCGCAAACCGTCGTGATCGCACCTACCGGAACGATTGCCTTGGAGATGGATTGCGACACGACCGGCATCGAACCCGACTTCGCACTGGTGAAATTTAAGAAGCTCGCGGGCGGCGGGTACTTCAAGATCGTCAACCAGTCGGTCGACGCCGCGCTGCATAAACTCGGATACTCCGAACAGCAAATTCAAGCCATCGAAACCTACGCCAAGGGCACGGGAACGCTCGAGGAAGCCCCGCACATTAATCGGGCCACGCTCAAAGCCAAGGGATTCGACGACAAGGCGATCGCCAATGTCGAAGCCGGCCTGCCGGGCGCGTTCGAGTTACCGTTCGTCTTCAACAAGTTCGTGCTGGGCGAGGCGTTTTGTAAGGAGAAGCTGGGCCTCTCCGAGGAGCAGATCAACGACTGGAACTTTTCCATGCTGCGCGATGGCCTCGGTTTCACGACCCAGCAAATCGAGGAGGCGTCGGCGCACATCTGCGGGCGAATGACCGTTGAAGGCGCGCCGTATCTCAAGGACGAGCATCTCGCGGTCTTCGACTGTGCGACGCCTTGCGGGCGGTACGGAGAGCGCTACATTCGACCGCTCGCGCACGTCGACATGATGGCGGCCGCACAACCCTTCGTAAGTGGAGCAATAAGCAAGACTATTAATTTTCCGCAAACCGCAACCATCGCGGAAGTCAAGGATGCATATAGGTACTCGTGGGAGCGCATGATCAAAGCGGTTGCGCTCTATCGCGACGGCTCGAAACTCTCACAGCCGCTGGCGGCAAGTTACGATCTCGGAAGCGATGCCGAGGAGCAGGCCATCGCGCCGGTGCAACCGTTTATCACGCCGATGCAGGTAGCCGAAAAGATCGTCTACCGCTATATCGCCAAGCGCCGGCGGATGCCCGAGCGCCGCAGCGGCTACACCCAAAAGGCGGTCATCGCGGGCCACAAAGTCTACCTGCGGACCGGCGAGTACGAAGGCGGACAAATCGGCGAGATCTTCATAGACATGCATAAGGAAGGCGCCGCCTTCCGTTCGCTGATGAACAACTTCGCAATCGCGATTTCGTTGGGATTGCAGCACGGCGTACCGCTCGAGGAGTTCGTCGAAGCCTTTACGTTCACGCGCTTCGAACCCAACGGACCGGTCAGCGGTCACGACCACATCAAGATGGCCACCTCGATTCTCGACTACATCTTCCGCGAGCTGGCCGTGAGCTATCTGGGCCGGTACGATCTGGCTCACGTCCAGCCGTCGATGCAGATGGATGCAATGGGTCCAGAACCGCACGACGACTTCATCGCCGAAGAGGAAGGGGACGTCAGGGTTCGCCCGGCGGGCGTCGCGGAAAAACTGCATCCCGTCAGCACGCATCTGCATCCCGGCCAAATGCCGCAGCAGCCGGGGTCTCAGCCCGTCGCCAGCGCCGCTACGCTCGCACCGCCGGCCGGCGCTCCCGCACAGCCGCCGGCCGGCGGAATGGCATTATCGTCGGGAACGACCACGGCGACGCTCTCCAAAACTCAAGCGGTGAGCGCATCCAAAGCCAAAGGTTACACCGGCAACGCCTGCTCCGAATGCGGACAACTCACGATGGTCCGCAACGGCTCCTGCGAAAAATGCGACTCCTGCGGCGCCACCTCAGGATGCAGTTAGAATCGTGGGATAACATGCGGACCAAGTCGGCGAAAGAATCAGAGCTTAAGGCGTCGACGGATCTTCGCCGCGCCCTCGCGGCCGCACCGACGGCGAAGGTTCAATGGAGCGACCTTACGCCGATCGCGCGCAGCGACTTCATTCTTTGGATTGACGCAGCCAAGCAGCCGGAGACGCGTCGACGCCGGATCGAGAGAACGTGCGAGATGCTTGCGGCTGGAAAGCGGCGGCCCTGCTGTTTTTCCGTCGTACCGTTCGATCTTCACAAAGCTCTGGCAGCTGGACCGACGGCAAAGGCTCAATGGAGCGGTCTTACACCGAGCGCCCGCCGAAACGTTATTCGTTGGATAGACTCGGCCAACCCACCGGAGACGCGTAAAGGCCGGATCGAGAAGGTCTGCACGATGCTTGCGGCCGGAAAGCGATGCCCCTGATAATACGAAGAAAGCGCGCGTAAATGTTATTCGACGACGTCTACGCTAAGCTAGCTGCTCGACTTCGTGCAGTGGATCGCTAACTTCGTGACTTTGCCGGTCGGATCGGTGCCGGTAGAGACATCGTTGGTCTCGGTATCGCTCACCTTCGTCGTGACGTCCGTGGCGCTGCTGCCATCGAGGCCTTTGGTCGTCCACGTTATCGTGTTGGCTTGCCAGCCCGGCGACGTCGTCGTGTAGTAGCCGCCCGTATTGTCTACGCCGGTTTGAATCCACTGTTTTGTCGACGCGTCGTAGGTCATGTAGTTCGTGCTTTTAACGGCAAACGTGCGATAGGCATCGAACGGAGGAGCCGTGTCTTCCGTAACCATCCACGCGCCGTCGTATCCCATCGTGGTCGTGCTGGTGTCCGGCCGTTCTTTTCCTCGCAGCATTTGCGTGCACGTCCACGTGCCCATCATAAACGACATCGATGAGAGATCGGGGTGCGCCATCGGAACGGGAGTTGGCGTTGGGTCCGGGGCGGCGGTTGAAATCATCGGCGCGGCGGCTAATGCGACGACGAAGGCGACGGAGCCGAACGCAACGAGTGCTGGATGCTTCATGGAGCCTGGTTATAGCGCGCGGCTAAGCGGTTCCTCCCTTGCCTGGTAGTCCTTTAAGGCCCACTCCAACATTACAAAGCCGCTTTTTCGGTGAGGCAGCCTTTGCACAGGCCGTGCAGGCTTAGCAGCGTTTCGCGGACTTCGATGCCGTAACGGCGCGAGAGTTCTTGGACGCTGCGTTTGGGCGGCACGTATTCGACGTCGTCGACCTTGCCGCACGCGTCGCAGCGGAAGTGGGCGTGCATGGCGCCCGCCGGCTCGTAGTAGGCGCTGCCGGCGCCTGGGAGAACGATCTCCGAGACGAGCCCCAAATCGCGCAGCCGGGTAAGCGCCCGGTAGACCGTCGTAAAGCCGATCGTGCGCTTCTTGTGGCGCGCCAGCTGGTGAACGTCGGTCATCGTTAAATGCACGCCGCGGCCCTGCTCCAGCACGATCTCGTGCACCAGGCGATAATTTTTGGCAAGGCTCGGAACCCCGACAGAAGTAGTCACGACGCTTGACATTGTAGCACAGGGTGCTAGCATTGGGGAACTGATAATCACTTTCACTTCGCGGAATTGCGATGTCTCCCGAATGAAAAGGACACTCATGAGCGACGAAGACCGCATTTTAACCACTCGGCAAGGGCGGCCGCTGACGGATAACCAGAATTTACGAACCGTCGGCGAGCGCGGTCCGGCTACGCTTGAGAACTACCCCTACATCGAAAAGATCACGCATTTCGACCGCGAGCGCATCCCCGAACGCGTCGTGCACGCGCGCGGTACGGGCGCGCACGGTTTCTTTGAGTCCTACGGCAAGGTCGGCGACGAACCGATCGACCGCTACACGCGCGCGAAAGTTATGACCGAAACGGGTTACCACACGCCGCTCTTCGTGCGCTTCTCGACGGTAATCGGCAGCCGCGGCGCACCGGAAACGGCGCGCGATCCGCGCGGTTTCGCCATCAAGTTTTACACCAAAGACGGGAACTGGGATCTCGTCGGCAACAACCTGCCGGTCTTCTTCATCCGCGACGCGATGAAGTTTCCGGACATGGTGCACGCTTTCAAGCCCGATCCGGTGACCAACGCCGAAGAACCCTGGCGCTTTTACGACTTCGTGAGCAACTCGCCCGAGACGCTCCACATGGTGACGTGGGTCAAAAGCCCGTGGGGAATTCCCGCAAGCTTGCGCGAGATGATCGGCTCGGGCGTCAACACCTACAAGTGGATCAACGATCGCGGCGAAGCGCACCTCGTGAAGTATCATTGGGTGCCCAAAGCCGGCGCGCGCAACCTGACCGCCGCGCAAGCGGCCGAGATTCAAGGCAAGGACGTCGGTCACGCCACCCGCGACCTGTACGAAGCCATCGAACGCGGCGACTTCCCCGAATGGGAGCTGCGCGTGCAGCTTATGCCCGACGGCGAGCATGATGAACTCTCGTTCGACCCGCTCGACGACACCAAGATTTGGCCCGAGGATCAGTTCCCAAAACGGCTCGTCGGTCGCATGGTACTCGACCGCAATCCCGCCAACGTGTTCGCCGAAACCGAACAGATCGCGTTCGGCACGGGCGTGCTGGTTGACGGGATGGATTTCTCCGACGACAAGATGCTGCTCGGCCGGACCCTTTCGTACTCCGATACCCAGCGGTACCGCGTCGGCCCCAACTACTTGCAGTTGCCGATCAATCAGGGACGCGCGCCGGTGCGCACCAACCAGCGCGACGGACAGATGGCGCGTCTCGACAATAGCGGCGAAAATTCGCACGTCAACTACGAGCCCAGCTCGATGGGCGGTCTCGTCGAGGCACCGAAAGCGGCCCACGACCACCACGCGCCCATTTCCGGTGAGTGCGTGTCCCAGCCGATTTCTCGAACCTGCGACGACTACGCGGCGGCGGGAGAGCGCTATCGGACGCTGGCCGACTGGGAGCG
>DATCGB010000237.1:0-2571 GCA_036509155.1 Candidatus Tumulicola sp.
GAACGCCGCCGATGCGACGCCAAATCCCGCCACGCAGAGCATTACTGCGACGATCGCTCCGCAAAGGACTCGCCGGCGTTCGAGCGGCACCATCGCGAGGAGCTTCGAGAAAGCTCCTTTCCGGCCTCCGAACGAACGCAGGCAAACGTTCCGCGTTCGACGAGGAACGAGACGCGATCGCGGCCGTTGCGCTTGCTGTGATACATCGCCGCGTCGGCCGCTTCCAGCAACTCGTTCGAGTTGCGCGCATCGTGCGGGTGCGTCGCCACCCCGATACTCGCCGTAATGCGTACGGGCAGGCCGAAATCGTATCCGCGCACGGCGTCGCAAAACGCCTGCGCGCGCGATATGGCCCGGCTCTTTCCGACGCCGCGCAGCAACGCGCAAAATTCGTCACCGCCGTTGCGCCCGGCCAAATCCAAGTCGGCGACGAGGTGGGCTGCAAGCAGCGAAGCCATCGTCTGCAGCACGGCGTCCCCGGCAAGGTGTCCGAACCGGTCGTTGACGTCTTTAAAGCAATCCGTATCGACGAACCAAACGCTGACGACGCGGTAGCGTTCCCGGTCTCGATTGGAACGCGCGACTTCGTCGTGAAGACGGTGGCGGAAGGCACGCGGACCGAACAGGCCCGTTAGCGCGTCGTACGTCGCTTGGGTGCGGTCGGCTTCGCGCTCCAGGGCGATCGCGTACGGCGTCGCGGCACTTTCGACCGCGCGCACGATCGCGTCGGCCGGAGCGGGGCGCAGTTCCTCGCAAGACGACGCGTAAATCACCGCCTGCAACGACAGCACGTCCGTCATCGGAACGGCGATCGCGTAACGGTCGGTCGGCAGGAGCGCCGCGCCGCCGGCCGGCAGCGTCGCGCGGCAACCCGTTTCGGCAGCTTTTACCGGGAGGCGGCCGACGTCGTCGCGACGGAGTTGGAGACGCTCGAAGTGGCGCACGCGCGCCCCGCTGGCGCGGACGCACACGAGTTCGTCGCCGATCGGGACGAACACGAGCACGCTATCGATCTTTGCGTCGACGTCGCGCAGCGCGGCGTCGAGAACGGACAGCACGGCGGCGCTAGATCGGCGCGACGCATCCAGCAGCGCGAACACCGCGTCGAGCAACCGGCGCTCCCGGCGTTCGTACGCGCGCTCCAGCGCGCTCGCATACCGCACCCGGCGGCGAGCGGCCCATAACGCGAGCGCCGCCAACGGCGGAATCGCGAGCGCGGACCACGCCAAACCGACCGATAGCGTCACGCAACCGGCGGTACCCAGATTGCGAACGCGCAGGACCGGAGCGCTTTCTCCGGACGCGAAGCTAGGCTAGGATTTCTTGGGCGGAAGCGGCCGGGCCGGGTTGCCGGCCACGCGCTCGCCGGGCGGGACGTCGTGAGTGACCACCGCCCCGGCGCCCGTCAACGCGCCGTCGCCGATCGAGACCGGCGCGACGAGCGACGAGTTGGAACCGATGAAGGCGTTACTGCCGATGACGGTCGAGTTCTTGTTCTCGCCGTCGTAGTTGCAGGTGATCGTCCCCGCGCCGATATTCGTCTCGTCGCCCACGACGGTATCGCCGAGATAGGCGAGGTGCCCGGCCTTGACGCCGCGCGCGAGTTTCGACTTCTTGATCTCGACGAAGTTCCCGACCCGCACGTCGTCGCCCAAAACCGACTCCTCGCGCAGGTGCGCGTAGGGTCCGACGACGGCATCGCGGCCGATAACCGAATCGACGACCACACTTTCGCGAACGCTGCCGCCGTGGCCGATCGTGACGTTCGAAAGCCGAACGTTGGGGCCGATCGTGCAGCCTTCGCCGATTTCGGAAAGGCGCGAGATCGTGGTGTTGGGATAGATGACGGTGTCGCGCCCGATCGTCAACTCGGGCTCCAGATACGTCGTCGCGGGATCGACGATGGTCACGCCGTCACGCATGTGCCGCTCGCACAGCCGGGCGTTCATTTCCCGGCGCGCGCGGGCGAGTTCGATTCGGTCGTTGATGCCCAACGCGTCGAGACGGTTCTCCGTAAGCATCGGCCGCACGCGCCGCCCGCGGGTCACGAAGTCGTCAACCGTATCGGTGAGATAGTACTCTTTTTGCGCGTTGTCGGCGCGCAGACGAACGACGGCAGCGCGCAGCTCGGCTTCGTCGAACGCGTAAATTCCAGCGTTCATTTCGTCGATCGCCAGCTCGTCGGACGTCGCGTCGCGAGCCTCGACGATTCGTGCGATAGTCCGGCCCTCGCGAACGACCCGGCCGAAGCTCGACGGGAGCGGCATTCGCACGGTCACCAGCGCCATGGCCGGGGCGGCCCGGTCGCCGGGCGCGCCGAGGGCGGCGGCCACGCCGCCGAAGATCTCCTCGGAGATCAGCGGCATGTCGCCGTACGCCACGACGATGCGCCCGCCGTCGCACGGCGGCAGCCGGTCGAGGGCGATCTTCACCGCATGCCCGGTACCGAGCGGCTCGGACTGGACGACTCCGGTAACGTCCAGGCCGCCGAGCTGCGGGTCGAGTTCGGGGCTGGTCACCACGAAAATATCGGCGACGCCGGCCGCCCGCAGCGCGTGCACCACGTACCAA
>DATCGB010000238.1:0-3754 GCA_036509155.1 Candidatus Tumulicola sp.
GCGGGCCAAGTCGGGGTTGAACCGGGTGATGCTGGATGCGGGGTTTGGTCTACTCGACCGAATGCTCACCGAGAAAGCGGAAGAAGCTGCTCGGGTGGTGGTGCGGGTAGACCCACGTTTTTCGTCGCAGACGTGTTCGCGCTGCGGATACGTATGCGCGAGAAGCCGGTGGAGAAGGCGCTTTTGTTGCGTCCGCTGCGGTCTAAAGGCCCATGCGGACGTCAATGCGGCGCTGGAGATCCGTCGGCGAGCGCAGTTAGCGCTCTGAAGATTGCCGGATGCCGGTGAGAAGCCGGTTACGCAGCACGATGCTGCGTAAGGCATTCATAACGAAGAAGTGTTGCCCTTTCTAACCTTCTCATTCTTACTATGTCTGCGCGCGGACCAAGTTCTGGCGATACTCGGTATCGGAACCGAGAAGCCCGACTACCGGCTCCGTCTAAAAGACGAACCGCCGCCGCCGGCCAACGTGGCGGGTTTGCTCGCAGCCATAACGCTCCTCATCGGCCTAGCTTACGCCGAGGAACTTTCGCGGTGCGTGCGGGTCGACCCGTCGCCGCTGTCGCGTCCCAAGATCGTGCCGCCACCGACCCCGTAATGGGGCGGTTTAGCCGGCCTCTACCCGGGTATGAAGCGTCGGAACGGAGGAAAACACTATGGCTGGTCTCGTCTGGGCGATTATCGTAATCTTGTTCGTGTTCTGGTTGCTCGGGTTTGCGTTACACTTCGGCGGCGGCCTGATTCACCTGGTTCTCGTAGTCGTCGTGATCCTCGTTGTTTACAATCTCTTGACGGGACGTGGCGCGCGCGTCTAGGCTACGGCTTTTGCTAAGCGCAGGATCGTGAAGGCGGCCGCCGTAGGCTGAAAAATGGAATCGAGCGCTTCAGTCACGGTGGGCGTTCGATTCGTCTGTTTGACCCTCGGCCTGGCCGCCTGCGGCGGCGGCCAGCCGGCTCCCGCGCCGGCGATGCATGCCCGCGGCGTGCTGCCTCTGCACCGCTCGTCCGGCTCGCTCATCGAGCACGTTATCATCATGGTTCAAGAGAATCGCACGCCCGACTACCTCTTCCAGGGAGTCCCGGGCGCGGACATCGCGAAGTCGGCGATCGACTCGCACGGCGACCGCGTTCCGCTCAAGCCCGTCTCATTGGCCGCGCGCTATGATCTGCCTCACGGACACGACGCGTTTGTCACCGATTACGATCGCGGCAAGATGGACGGCTTCGATATCGGCCTGAAGCGTCGCGAGAAAAATGGTCCGTACGGCTACGCGCCCCATGCGGAAGTCCGGCCGTATGACGATATGGCGCGCCAGTACGTGCTTGCCGACCGGATGTTTCAGACCAACCAAGGCGGCAGCTTTCCGGCGCATCAATATTTCGTCAGCGGCACGGCGTCCGCGCTCCCGGAGACGCCCTTTAACGTTTCGAGCGAGCCGTTTAACCGCCTGACGTTAAAACATGCGGAAGGCGGCTGCGATGCGATGATGCTGGCTGCCGTCAATACGATAAACCCACAGGATGGTTCCAACGGCCCGGTCGCGTTCCCGTGTTTCGATCGCCCGGTGCTGTCCGATTTTCTCGATCGGCAAGGCGTTTCGTGGCGGTATTACCAACACGATCTCGGCGCTGGCATTTGGCACGCCCTCGACGCCATCCGACACGTGCGCGACGGACCCGACTACGTTAACGTCGTGACGCCGCCGCAGTCGATAATTTCGGATGTATCGAGCGGGGATTTGCCGGGCGTATCGTGGGTTATGCCCGCGGATGACTGGCATTCCGACCACGCCGGCAACGGCAGCTCCGCCGGCCCGTCCTGGGTCGCGGCGGTCGTAAACGCAGTTGGGAAAAGCCGATATTGGGACTCCACCGCGATTCTCATCACCTGGGACGATTGGGGCGGCTGGTACGACCACGTTCCTCCCCAGCAGATGGGTAACAGCTACGAACTAGGTTTCCGCGTTCCATTGCTCGTCATCTCACCGTACGCCAAACGCGGGTACGTCGCGCACGTGCAGTACGAGTTCGGCAGCCTCTTGGCGTTCGCCGAGGAAACGTTCGGCATTCCCAAAGGCGCGCTCGGCACCACCGACGTTCGCGCCAACAGCTTGATGGACGCCTTCGACTTCACTCAGCAGCCGCGCGTCTTTGTGCCAATCAAGGCGCCCCCGTTCAAGCCCGCGCCGAGCCCGGCCGCCAACATCGAGGACCCCTAACGGCTAAGCGCGGTGGTGGAATCCGTCCAACAGCGGGTCGGGATCGCCCAACTGGTATGCCGACAGCGTAGTTGCCAGGACGAGCCAAGGGATCAATGTCGCGTACGATGCGAGCAGCGATCGGTCGATACGCGAAACGCGCACTGCGGACGCTAGCGTAAGACTTAAATACAGCACGGCATTCGCATATCCGAGGATCGGGCTTTTCAGCCGAAACCGAGCCAGACCGTACGTCATGAAGAGCGCCCACGTCGCTGCCTGCAGCCGAAGGTAGGCGGTTCGGTCCGGCGACGGCGGCGAATTCAGCACGTGCCGGTTGCCCCATAGGGTCAAGAAGTTATTGATCGGCCACGCTACTCCGAACAGCCACGCGGGGGGCGCGAACGGCGGACGCGTGCTTCGCGCATATTCCGATCGGGCCGCGGCCGGCGGACCGAGCAGCTGAGCGGCGGCGTTCATCGCGATGCCAAGCGTCAACATTTCGGCCCAACCGTAACGATGCGGGTTCGGCGCGCGCTCGCGTCCGGCACCGGGAGTATCGTCGCCCTGCATCGATTCAGACATTCACGCCCTATACCCGCAACCGGGTGCAGTCCAACGATGCTAGGAAACGGCCTAATGCAATTTGACTAGATACGCCCGTCCGTAGGCGCGTTACCCTGCGGGCATGACCGCACTGCAAACTATCGCCAAGTCCGCCATCGCGCCGGCCGATCAAGAGCGGATCCTCGCCCATTATCATCTGACGGCGCCGCTGATCGCGGCGAATTTTGGAGGCACGCCGCTGGTCTACGCGACCTGCCCGCGCGGCCTCGGCGGCATGGTCGCCTGGCACGGCCCGCTGCGCACGCCTCCGCCGGCCGGCGTCGCGACCGTCGACGTCGCGACCGCGCACGGCACCCACACCTACCTCGCCGTCGGCCAAGACACGATTTCTTGGACGCTCGCGCACACCTCGGCGGTGGAGTTTCACGGCTGGGGCTGTACCGCCGGCGACCCGCTGCGCGTTCGCTTCGCCCGCATCTTGCTCGAGCTCGACAAATCCCACCACGACGCGCTGCTCCAAGCCGCGCTGACGCTGCACGATCTTTTGGCGAAGGCGAGCCTGCAGGCGATTCCGCTGCTGCAGGGCACGCGCGGTTTGGCGCTCTGGATCCCGCTTGCCGGCGGGCGGTCGTATCCGCTCGTTCGCGCCTGGCTGCACGCCGTGTGCGAGCTGGCCGCCAACGACAACCCGAGCCTATTTTCGCTCGAACCCAACTCGCACGTCACCGGACGCGTGCATCTGCACGTCGGCTCGAATGCGCCCGGACGCTACAGCGCGTTACCCTACAGCCTGCGCGACGACGGCGAGCTGCGCATGTGCGCGCCGGTCACGTGGCAAGAGCTTCCGCACGTGCACGAGTCGGACTTCACCGCCCGGACCTTCCCCGCGCGGCTCGCCGCCGGCGGCGACGTTTTCGCCGCGCAGGTCGAGCGCATCGGCGAACAGTCGCTGCCGGCAATGCCCGCCGCGGGCCTGCGCTCGCTGGCCG
>DATCGB010000239.1:0-8822 GCA_036509155.1 Candidatus Tumulicola sp.
CGACGCTGGCGATAGGCGTGGGCGGCGGAGTAGCCAGCGATCTCTTCGGGTTTGCGGCGGCGACCTACATGCGCGGGATCGCTTACGCCCACGTAGCGACCACGCTAACGGCGATGGCCGATGCGGCGATCGGGGGCAAGACCGGCGTGGACGTAGCGCGCGGCAAAAACATCGCCGGCGCGTACCGCGATCCGGCCGCGGTATTCTGCGAGGTGTCGGCGTTGGAGACGCTTCCGTTGCGTTCGCTGCGCGAAGGCCTTGCCGAAATCGTCAAAGCCGGCATCGTCGAAGGGCACGATCTATTCGACACCCTCGAGACCCTCTCGGCGCACCCGTTTTGGCAGTGGCCGTGGGTCGAGTTGATCGCTGCGGCGGTGAAAGTCAAGGCGATGATCGTGGCCGACGACAAGCTGGAATCCGGCATGCGCGAGCTGCTGAACCTGGGGCATACGTTCGCGCACGCGATCGAGACGGCTTCGGCGTATCGCATCACGCACGGTGCGGCGGTCGCCATCGGACTGCGCGGCTGCGGGTTGTTGGCCTTACGTACCGGGCGTTTTAGCGAACCCGAACATCTGCGCGTGCTGACTCTGTTGGCCCTGTTCGGCATGCCGCTGCGCACGACGGTCGAGCCGGAAGGCGTCTTCGAGGCGATGCTTGGCGACAAGAAGCGCCGCAACGGCCGTTTGCGTTTCGTACTTCCGCGGGCGATTGGCGACGTCGAGTACGGGGTGGAATGCAGCGATCGGGCGGTGCGCGCGGTCCTGGCGCGGCTGCGGCGTTCTCCGGAGGCCGTACGCCGATAGGGCGCGCCGTCGACGCCTTAGCGGCGATCCGTTCGTCGCGCTTCGATCTGCCGCTCACCTACGACCCGGGCGACCTGCGTCTCGCGGTCGGCGACGTCGTGCGGGTGGCGCTGGGCAGCCGCGAAGTGCTCGCGTTCGTCGTTTCGCCGGTACGCGACGAACCGCAAACCGGACCCGAGCGCCCGCTCAAACCGGTGCTCGAGCGGCTCGACGTTCCGCGCGCGTTCGACGAAATCGGGCTGCATTTGGCACGTTTCGTCGCCGACCGATACGTTTGCACGCTGGGCGAAGCGCTCGGCGCTGCGGTTCTCGCGGGCGCGGTGCCGCGCATGCGCGATTCGTTCGGTCGCGTTGCCGCGGCACCGAATCCGCAGCGCTACCCGTCGGTGCCGGCGCGTTTGACGCGGCTAGTGTGGGAGGAGTTGGCCGACGGGTTCGAACTGGAGCGGCTGTTGCGTCATCCCGAAGCGCGCCGCGCCGGCGACCGGGCCGCACTGTTGCGCCACGTGCAGACGCTCGTCCGAAGCGGCGACTTGCGGCGGGAGCGACGACTGGTCGATCCGCGCACGCGCGAATATCGGATTCGCGTCCTCGAACCGGGCGGCACGCCAGTGAAGGGGAAGAAGGCCCAAGCGCTGGTGGAATTCGTCGACGAGCAGCCCGGCGGCGTACCCCGTGCTGATGCGCTGCTGGCCGGCTTTTCGGCGGCAGTCATCGCGCGCGTCGTGAACGCCGGCGGACTAACGGAGCGCGACGTCCTGCCGCCCCGCAATCGCGATCGAACGGTCGCGCCCGAACCGCTGCCGCCGACCGTCGCGCAGCGAACCGCGCTGGCGCGCATCGGAGCGTCGCTCGAGCGGCGCCGCTTCGACGAGGCGCTGCTCTACGGCGTGACCGGGAGCGGCAAAACGTACGTCTACGTCGAGGCGATCAAACGCGTCGTGCGCGAGGGCGGGCGCGCGATCGTACTCGTGCCGGAGATATCCTTGACGCCTCAGACGGCTCGGCGTTTCGAGGTTGCGTTCGGCCGGCGCGTCGCCGTGCTCCACTCGGCGCTTTCGGAGCGCGAACGCTTCGACGCGTGGCAGGCCTGCCGCGGTGACGACATCGACGTCGTCGTCGGCGCCCGCAGCGCCGTCTTCGCGCCGTTGCGTGGGGTTCGGCTGGTGGTCGTCGACGAATCGCATGAAACGTCGTACAAGCAGGACTCCGTTCCGCGCTATCACGCGGTCGCGGTAGCCCGCGAACGGATGCGCCGCGAAGACGGTTTGCTGTTGCTCGGCAGCGCGACGCCGTCGCTCGAAAGCTACGCCGCCGCGCGTGCGGGAAAAATCGGGCTGATCGAACTGCCGCAACGGGCGACGCAGCTGCCGCTGCCGGCGGTGCGCGTCGTCGATCTCGCGCAGGAGTTTGAAAGTGGTAACCGGCGCACGTTCAGCAGCACGCTGGTGCAGGCGCTGGCCGACCGGATCAAACGACGCGAAAAAAGCGTCCTGTTCGTGAATCGCCGCGGCAGCGCCGGCTTCGTCTTGTGCCGCAGTTGCGGCCACGTTCCCGAGTGCCCGCGCTGCAGCGTTTCGCTATCGGCGCACCGCAGCGAAGGGCTGTTGCGCTGTCACTACTGCGACTTCCAAACGTCGATTCCCACGAAGTGTCCGGCTTGCGGTCTGGAAACGATCCGGGAATTGGGGATCGGTACCGAGGCCGTTGCCGACGAGGTCACCAAGCTGTTTCCCGGCGCACGCGTGCTGCGCATGGATTCCGATACGACCACGCGGGTCGGCGCGCATGCCCGAATTTTGAACGCGTTCGAGACCGATGGCGACGTCCTCGTCGGCACCCAAATGGTCGCTAAGGGTCTGGACTATCCGGAGGTTACGCTGGCGGCGGTGGTCGTGGCCGACATCGGCCTGCACGTTCCGGATTTTCGCGCGGCCGAACGGAGTTTCGCGCTGATCGCCCAGGTGTGCGGGCGCAGCGGCCGCGCGCGGGCGGGCGAGGCGATCGTCCAAACCTACGCCCCGGCGCATCCGGCGATCGAGTTTGCGGCCAGGCACGATTACGACGGGTTTGCCGCGCGCGAACTGCACGAGCGCAAGAGCCTGGGTTTTCCGCCCGCCCGGCGGCTGGTGTATCTGGGCGTCATCGCCCGCGGCCGCGCGGACGCGCTAGCCGCCGCCACCCGATACGCTCGGGCGCTGGCCGATCTCGATCGCAGCGAAGTGCTCGGGCCGGCGCCTTACCCGGTCGCGCGCGTAAACGGCGAATGGCGGTTTCGAATTGCGATAAAAACCGCCAAGCCGGCGCTCGTGCGGGCCGCGGTTCGCGAGCGGATCCTCCCGGTCGCCCGAGCCGACCGTCGAACTCGGCTAGCGATCAACGTCGATCCCTGAACGCGTCAGCGCGAGCGGATCAGGCCGGGCTTGCGGCGCAGCGTGGAGGTCGGCAGCACGAGTTGCGACAGCAGCAGTCCGGCGACGATTTGAATCGCCGCCACGACCGCGTTGGCGGCCAGGATCAGCGCGCTGTCGATGTTGTGCTGGAAGGCGAACAGGACGCTCTCGTAGCTCAAACTGCCCGGAACCAGCACGATCAACGCCGGGACGAGCATGATCGCCTGCGGAACGCGCAGATAACGCGCGCCGGTGTTGGCGACCATGCCGCAGATGAAGGCCGAAAGAAATGCCGCGACCGCGTGGGCCGACGTGCCCGCGAGCAGATGCGTCGTTAGCAGCGCCACGAAACTCGACGCGAACACCCAGACGAAGTCGCGAATCCGCGCGTCGAGATCGATCGATAGCCCGATTGCCATGCAGATCGACGCGATGATCCACCACGTTGCGGCAACCGGGTGGGTGGCAACGTTTCCGGCCTGAAGCACCCACGGCACGATCGCCAGTCCGAGGAACGCGCCGCAGCCCAAAGCCAGCAACACGGAAAAAACGCGACCTAACCGGGCGACGCCGGCCACCAGAAAATCGTTCGCCAGCTCGTGCAGCGCGAGCGTGAGCGAATAGCCGGGCAGCAGCACGACGATGCCGGCGATGATCGAGATGTAGATGTTCGTCGGTCCGACGAACGCGGTGAAACCCGCAACGATCAGCGTCGCGAGGAACGCCGCCGTGACCCCGAACAGGCGCGCCACGATCGCGTTTTTGGCCGAGAGCATGCTCAGAATGCCGGTGCAGATTCCGATCGCGCCCGACACGATGAGTTCCCGCGTTCCGCCGCCCAAAATCATCGCAACGCCCACCGCGATGAAGGCCAACGCGGGAATTTCCAGCCACGCGGGCAACCCCGGCCAGCGCGAATCGACTTCGGTAACCTGCGCGGAAGCCGCGGCGTAGTCGATCCGATCGGTCCGCAATGCGTCGTAAATTTCGTTGATCAGCGCGATCTTACGCAAGCTTACGCGCCCCGGCTCGAGGCGCATCATCACCGTGTGCTGGTTCCAGCCCGGACCGATGGCGATCGTAATGTACGTGGGCAGCGCAAAGATTTGCGCCTCGAGCCCGATCGAGCCGGCGATCGCGGTTAACGTCTCTTCGATCGCGTCGGTGGCGATGCCGGCACGATGCAGCTCGCGCCCCATCGTCGCGAGAAAAATCTCGCGTGGATCGGGCGCCGCGTTCGCGTCGGCGCCCGTTGCGGTTATTTCTTGCTCGCCTTTTTGGCCGACGGTTTTTTAGCCGCTCTAGCCTTGGCCGGCTTGATCGGTGCCGAGGCGGCGCGGACGATGGCTTTCGCGAGGCGGGCCTTTTTGCGCGCGGCCTTGTTCGGGTGGATGATGCCCTTGCTCGCGGCCTTGTCGAAGGCGCGTTCGGCCGCACTCGCCGTCGCGGCGTCGCCGGCGGAAATGGCCTTCTTGAAGACCGTCTTCAGGCGGCTGGTAACGTCCTTATTGCGCGTCGTGCGCTTTTCGGATTGCCGCGACCATTTTTCGGCGGCTTTGATATTGGGCAAAAAAGGCTCTCTTTCGGGCTAGCGGACGTTCGTGTTAGCTGACAACGGGCAGAAGTATACCAGGCGGCCCCGCGCGGTGTCCAGCAACCGGGAGCGGGCGGCTATCCCGGTCCTTCGGAGCGCTCGGTCAGAATCTTGGCGTAGCTGGCGTACCGGCTGGGAGCGATGCGGCCCTCCGCCAGCGCCTTTCGGACGGCGCAATCGGGCTCGCGCAGGTGGGTGCAGTCGGTAAAGCGGCAGCGCTGCACGGGCTCGCGCATCTCGCGAAAGCCGTAGGCCAGCTCCTGCGGGCCGATCGTCCCCAGACCGAACTCGTTGACCCCCGGGCTGTCTATAAGGAAGCCGTCACCGAGCCGATAGAGCCGGGCGGTGCTCGTCGTTTGGCGCCCAAGGCCGAAGCGCGACACGTCGCCGACCGCCCCTTCGCCGCCCAAAGCCAGGAAGATCGTGCTCTTCCCAACCCCGGAGTTGCCCGCCAGCATGGCCCGGTGGGTCCGGATCAGGCCGCGGAGCGTTTCGACGTTCTCGTCGCGTTTCGGGTTCGCGACGATCGTGGGGTAGTCGAGTTCGCGATAGATCGTCGCCAGCCGCTGCGTCTCGAGCGGATCGGCCAGGTCCGGCTTCGTGAAAACGACGACGGCCGCAACGTTCTCCAGTTCGGCGAAGGCCAGCAGCTGATCGAGGGTCACCAAGCGGGGCGGTGGGTCGGCCAGGGCGGTGACCGTCACCAGCATGTTGACGTTGGCGGCCATCGTTTTGGACCGGCCGCCGACGGTTCGGCGCTCGAGGGTGAAGTCGCGTTTCTCGATCCGGTCGATAACGGCACCGCCGTCCTCGAGCATCCGGACGCTCACGATGTCGCCGGGAACCGGCATGAAGCGTTTCCCCGTCATCCGCCGAAGCTGCGCGACGCGCGGGGTGGTTTCGCCGTCAACCGAAATCCATGCGGAGTTTTTGCCGGTCGCGACGACGAGCGCGCGTCGTATCTCGTCTACCCGCAAGATTGAGCCATGGCCGCGCCTAACGTTGAGAAGTACGTGATATTTCGAACCGTGAAACCCGACCGCCGCTTCGACGAGCCGCTGCGCGACGCCGTCGATGCAGCCGTGCGCTCGCACGGGGGGCACGGCGTCTGGCGCAGCTCCGCTCGAGCCGGCCGATCGTACGGACTGCTCGAGTTCGCGGACGCGACGAGCGCCGCGGCAGCCGCGGTCGAAGCGGGCGCGTGCGGCGCCACCATAGACGATTGCGCGGTCATCGCCCTTGCAGTTTTCCCTGAGGTGCCCGAAGCCTTGCCGCACCTGCTCGACGCGCTCGCCGGCGCCGGCCGGCCGGCCGGCATTCGCAGCTGCGACCCCTGTTCGAACGGCGGGCTGGTGGTCGAGTGGGACCTGGAACGCAGCCCGGCCGGCGTCGTTCTTGGGGCGATCGACGTCGAGCTGCGCCGATTCAACAGCGGCCGCACGGCCGAGCTGTTGACCCCCCTCTCGCCGCAGTCGATCGCTCGAATTGCGGCCGACGGCTTGCAATCGCCCGAACTGACCTCCGACCGCGTGCTAGAAGTTCTTCTCGAGCGAGCGGGGCTGCATGTTTAGCGCGATTTTCTCCTACGTTGGAGTTACCGACGTCGTCGACGTCATCGCGACCAGCGTGTTGATCTACTACCTGCTGCTGCTCATTCGCGGCACGCGCGCGGTGCAGATTCTGATGGGCATTCTGGTGCTCGTCGCGCTGCTCGGGATCGCCAACGTCTTGCACTTGTATTTGCTCGTGACGATCCTGCAGCTGATCGTGGTCGGCGCGGCCGTTACGATTCCTATCGTGTTCCAGCCCGAGCTGCGCCGAGCGCTCGAACAAATCGGCCGCGGCGGCCTGTTCCGAATGGACGGGGAGGAGAAGGGTCAGGGCGCCTGGACGCGTCCCGAAGACAAAGCAATCGCGGCGCTCGCGCAAGCCGCGTTCTTGCTGTCGGGCGAAAACCGCGGCGCGCTGATGGTGATCGAACAGCAAAGCGGGCTCAAAGAATTTTGCGAAACCGGAACGTCACTCGACGCCCGCCTTTCGGCCGAGTTGCTGCTGGCGATTTTCATGCCGCGCTCCCCGCTCCACGACGGCGCGGTCATCGTGCGGGAAAATCGCATCGTCGCGGCCGGATGTTTTCTGCCGCTGGCCGATCACTCGTTGGCGTCCGGTCGCATCGGAACGCGCCATCGGGCGGCCATCGGACTGACCGAGCAGACCGACGCGGTCGTCGTGGTGGTCTCGGAGGAAACCGCGGCGGTTACGATCTCGCGCGGCGGCAAGCTCTCGCGGCCGGTGGAAGAAGAGCAGCGCCTCGCGAAGATGCTCGCGGCGATCACGCGGCCGCCGCGGCGCCAACGCTATCTCCGTAACGACCTGGTTTCGCACCTACGATCGCGGTTGACCTCGCAACGCGAACAAGAAAAGCCCCGTGCAGATCATCCGCAGGAACTTCGCACTTAAACTGCTCGCCGTCTGCCTCGCGATCGTTGGATGGGCGTACTTTCGTTTCGCCACCAACCCGATCGTGGCGGCGGCGCGCTTCGCTCAGCAGATCTCGGTGCCGATCAACGCCGCGAACTTGCCGGTCGGTTACGTGGCGCATTTCACGGACCGCGAGGCGATCGTCACGGTCGAGGGCAAGCGCGGCGATGCGGCGATCAAACCCGACGAAATTAAGGCCGTGCTCGACCTTTCGGGCAAAGGCGCCGGCGTCTACAACGTTCCGATCGCGCTGGTCGCTCCCGACGTAACGGTTCAAAGCCTGAGTCCGGCGTCGGTCAGCTTGACGATCGAGAAGATCGAGAGCCGCACGTTCCCGCTGGCGCTGCACTACGTCGGCTCCGAATCCAGCGGCATCGTCGTCGCCGATTCCCAGCTGCAGCCGCAAACCGTGACCGTCCGGGGGCCGACCACGATGCTTTCGCAAGTCGTCGCGGTGCATCTGGACGTGACGCTTCCGACCGAGGCGAAAGCCGTCGACGAGATGGTCCGTCCGGCCGCGGTCAACGCGCTAGGCAACGAAGTCGCCGGTTTGGAAGTTTCTCCCGACCTGGCTCGCGTGCAAATCCATTTCGTCGCCGGCACCGGCGCGGGGGGAACGAAGTGAGCCGCCTCTTTGGAACCGACGGCGTGCGCGGCGTAGCCAATGCCGACTTGACGCCCGAACTGGCCTTTCGCATCGGCCGGGCCGGCGCCAGCGTGCTGGCCCATTCCAGCGATCGCCACCGCCCGATTATCGTCGGGCGCGATACGCGGCTTTCGGGTACGATGCTCGAGGCGGCCATCGTCGCCGGCGTCACGTCGGTCGGGCGCGACGTCGTCTCGCTCGGCGTCGTGCCGACGCCGGCCGTCGCGTGCGTCACCCGACGCGAAGGTGCGGCCGCCGGCGTGATGATCAGCGCGTCGCACAACCCGATCGCCGATAATGGCGTAAAGTTCTTCGGTCCCGACGGTTTTAAACTCTCCGACGAGATCGAAAGCGAGATCGAGTCGCTGCTGGACTCGAACGACCTTCCGCGACCAATTGGAACCGAGGTCGGCGTCGCGAGGTTGGCGCAAAATCTCGCCCGTCACTACTATCGCGAGCTGTACGAAAGCCACGCCGACTTAACCGGGCTCCACGTCGTCGTCGACGCGGCCTACGGTGCGGCGTTTGCGATCGCGCCCTACGCGCTGCGCAAGCTCGGCGCGACGGTTACCGAGCTGCACTGCGAAAACGACGGCGCCCGCATCAACGTGGCCTGCGGGGCGACCGACCTGCGCCCGCTGCAGGCGGCCGTACGCGCCCGAATTTCGGCGGGCGGCGAGCACGTCGTCGGCGTGGCGTTCGACGGCGACGCCGATCGTGCGCTGTTCGTGGACGAAAGCGGCGCCGTCGTGAGCGGCGATCACGTCATGTTCGCGATCGGCAGCGACATGCACGCGCGTGGAGAACTTGCCGGCGACGCGATCGTCGGAACCGTCATGAGCAACATCGGTTTCGAACGCGCGCTGCGTGGCCGCGGCGTCGCGCTGATTCGCGCGCCGGTC
>DATCGB010000240.1:0-2238 GCA_036509155.1 Candidatus Tumulicola sp.
TTTCCAATTTTCTGGGAGTCGGCCAGCGGAGCTACCGTCGTTGACGTCGACGGCAATCGCTACATCGATCTGACCGCCGCTTTCGGCGTTGCCAACACGGGCCACGCAAACCCGCGCGTCGTCGCCGCGATTGCCGATCAAGCGGGGCGGCTGATGCACGGGATGGGCGACGTTCACCCGACATCGGTGCGGGCGCGCCTGCTCGAACGGCTGGCGCGCGTTCTACCGCCGGGATTGAGCAAAACGTTTCTTGCCAGTACCGGTTCCGAAGCCGTTGAAGCCGCCTTGAAAACGGCGATGCTGTTCACCGGAAAGTCGCGCTTTGCGGCCTACCGCGGTGCCTATCACGGTCTTTCCCTCGGTGCGCTGCCGGTGTGCGGCATCGAGAAGTTTCGCGCGCCCTTTGCCGGTGCGCTCGGGCCCGACGCCTTGCTTCTCGACTATCCCGACGGCGGCGCGCCGGGTTCGACCGCCGAACGGGCCATCGCGCAAACCCGCGCCGCAATCGCCGATCGAAGCGACATCGCCGCCTTACTGATCGAGCCGATCCAGGGCCGAGCCGGCGCCATCGTGCCGCCGGCCGGATACCTATCGGCCGTGCGCGCACTCTGCGACGAACGCGGCATCGTCATGATCGTCGACGAAATTTACACTGGGTTCGGCCGGACCGGAACGTGGTTTGCGGTCGAGCACGAAGGCGTATTTCCCGACATTATGTGCATCGGCAAGGCGATGGCTTCGGGCTTTCCGATCGGGGCCGCCGTCGGGCGGCCGTCCGTCATGGATGCGTGGCCGATTTCGCACGGCGAAGCGCTGCACACCTCGACCTACCTCGGCAATCCGATGGGCTGCGCCGCGGCGCTGGCCACGATTGAAGAGCTGGAAAGCCGCCGTTTGCCCGCGCGGGCTGCCGCGCTCGAGCCGTTCGTGCGATGGCGCTTATCCGCCTTAAAGTCGCGCCGCGTCGTCCGCGACGTGCGCGGCCGCGGCCTGCTGTGGGGCATCGCGCTGGCCGATCCGGCGGACGCCGAGGCGACCGTGAAGCGCGCCCTTCGGGCCGGGCTGCTTTTGCTGCAGTCGGGCGTCGCCGGGGACGTCGTGGCGATCTCGCCGCCGCTCGTCATCGAACGGACGCAGCTCGAGCGCGCCTTCGACATTTTAGAGGCGACCTTGGACGGCATCGAGTAGCTCCCGCACGTGAAGACTATTCGCATTGGAATCGTCGGCGCGGGATTTGGCGTAAGCTCGCACTTGCCGGCCCTGCTCGCTCACGCGCGCTTCGACGTCGTCGCGCTGGCTTCGCCCTCGAGCGCCGCGCGCGTCGCCGCCGAGCGCGGGATCCGGTACGCGTTTTCGTCGTGCGCCGAGATGCTGGCCGGATGCGATCTCGATGCGGTCACCGTCGCGTCTCCGCCGCACGCCCACGTGCGCGACGTTCTCGGCGCGCTGGCTGCCGGCAAGCACACGATCTGCGAAAAACCCTTCGCGCTCGACGTCGCCGGAGCGGCCGCCATGGTCGAGGCGGCAAAAACGGCCGGAGTCGCCTGCGGCGTCGCGCACGAGTTCCGTTTCGTCGCGCAAGCCGCGGCCCTGCGCCAACTTATCGTCAACCATCACCTCGATCCGCTGCGCAACGTCGAGATCACCCAGTTGCGCCGCATGCTACATCGCGGCGGAACGCGCTCGCGCGGATGGTGGTTCGAGCGCGAACGCGGCGGCGGCATAGCCGGCGCGCTACTTTCGCATTTGATCGATCACGCCAACTGGCTGGTCGGCAGCGCTCCCGAACGAAGCACCGGGTTCGTGCGTACGGCCAACGCGCAACGGCGCGACGATGCCGGCGAGTTCGTTTCCAGCGTCGATGACGGCGCGTTCGCGCTGCTCGATTACGGAAACGGTGCAATCGCGCGACTGACGGCCGACGGCACGACGTCGGTGGACGGCTACACCTGCGCCGTCCACGGCGAGGACCGCACGGCCGTCGCCAGCGGTCCAACGATCGTCGACTTGACGCTGTTCGCGATCGATGCCGATGAAACCAACGAACTCGAGTGCAAACCCTCGGCCTACGCCGGCTTCGCGTCGATCAACCCGAACGTGCCGCTGCTGATGGAACTCTACGACGAGTTCGCCAAGAACATCGACGGCGAACTTAACGACCTCCCGACCTTCGAGGAGGCGCTCGTCACCCAAAAAGTTCTAGCCTCGATCGGCTATGGCTAGGAGCCTTGGTAGGCG
>DATCGB010000241.1:0-3656 GCA_036509155.1 Candidatus Tumulicola sp.
GGGGCGGGCGCGTAGTTCCGCAACTCGCGCTCCTGGCCGTGGCCGTGGTCGCGGCCAACGCGTTCTACATTTTCTCGATGATCGCCGACATGTGGCTCAACTCCGGCGGCAACATCGCCTTGGTGAACGCGCGCTTCGATATCGGCGTGTTCGAGCACTATGCCGCCAATATCGGAATTTTCAATACGTTGCGGCTGCAGAGCTTCTACTATACGTCGATTCTGCGCCAGTTGCCGGTCGTTGGGTTCTGCGTTCTCCTGATTCCCATTCTGCTGCTTGGGCTGGTCTTCGTCGCGCGCCGGCCGTCCGGGCGATCGAAATTCTACGCCGGCGCCGCGCTGGCGCTCCTGGGCCTGTGGCTGGTCGACGGCTTCGCGATCGCTCCGGCGGCGTACACTGCGATGCGCAACGTCGTTCCGGGGTTGCGTTCGTTCGTCGAACCCGATTACTTCTCGCCGCTGTACGTGTTGGGCGCGTTCGTCATGTTCGCCGCCGGCGTACGCTTGGGCGCGCGCGCGTTCGGTCTGGGATTTCGACTGGCCGTTTGGGCGATGGCGCTGGGCGGCATCCTGCCGTTCCTTCCCGTATATGGCCAGGGTTCGGGAATGCCGCAAACGCCCCAACCGCGCCAATATGCGGATTTCTCGCGCGCGAAAGTGCGCGGAAACACGTTATGGATTCCCCCCGATCGCGGCGTGCAATACCGCTGGTCGCCCTATGTGATCAACGGCTTCACCTCGTTGAACTCGCCTTCCGATGCGATCGGCCCGACGATGGCCGAATGGGTCGCCCCGGGTACGGCGCGCGTGCAGGCGCGCCTGGCGAACGCCTTCATGGCCGGACAGGCCGGCACGGTCGAAGCGCTCGCGCCGCTGCTGGGCGTCGGCACGGTGGCGATCGCCGCGGATTCGCTTGGTCCGCTGGGCGAGTGGACGAATCCGCAGATCGTGGGTGCTAAGCGAACGTTTCGCGCGCTCTCGCGGCGCGGGTTCGTGCGACTGCGCGAGGACGCACGCGACGATCGCGTTCATCTCGTCACGGGAACGACCGCGCCGCCGCTTCCGGAGATCGGGATCTACGATGCGCCCATCGGCGTGGGCGGCTTCGATAACTTCATGTGGTTCTCGATTTTGTCGGGAGGGCGCGCCAACCGATACGTCCCGGTCGCGGCCGACGAACCCGCGGGTGCGATCTTCGGCAACGCGCCGCTCCGCTCGGTCGCGCCGCCGGCGGTGCGGTCGCGCACGATTCCCATCGGCGCGTTCGAGCATTACGGAGCGTGCCGCGAAGTCGCCGACGCCGACGTTTCGGCCGGCGGCGCGCGCCCGCCCGCCGGAACTGCTTCGCTCGTCATCCGGACCCGGACGCAACCGCGCTGTTTCTCGATGACCTTGCGGAATATTCGCGCGGTCGCCGCATTGACCGTGGCGCGCGTCCCCGCGCCCGCGGTCGCGTCGGCCGACGGTCCGCCCGACCCGATCCGGGTCGAAATTATCTACGACCGGAATCCGAACGATGCCGACTGGATCGACCCGACGCAGCCGGCTCAAGAGGTACCGCTCGGCGCGCGCACGGCGACGCTGGTCGTGCGGATCGCGCCGCACGCCGCCGTGACCTTACGCGGGGTGACGCTGCGATGGGCCGATCGCGCGCCGGCGCACGCGAGTGCGCCCGCGCCGACGTGCGCGGCGTCGGACGTCGCCTGGTTCGAACGCAATCCGCTTGCGTACACCGCGACGGCCAACGTGCGCGGACGATGCACGCTGGTGTTTCGTCAGTCCTTCGCGCCGATCTGGGCGCTCTTCGCGAGCGGTGGATCGGCGAAAGTTTTGGGTCACCTGCAAGTCGACGGATTCGCCAACGGCTGGATCGTCGACGCCTCCGGTCCGGTGACGTTCCGCATCGTTAACCGGGCGTTGTTCGCCTACGCCGGCGGCATGGTTCTCACCATCGCGTGCCTGTTGCTGGCGCTCGGGCTGGCGATTCGCTCGCAGCTGCGGCGGGCGGCACGGCGCGCCGGCCGAGTACCGTCGCCGGCGTAGAGCGCCGGGTCGCGGCGGCCGGTTTCGGCCTGCTGGCGATCGCGTGCGCGACCTCCGTCTGGCCGTTGCTGTCGTCGCACGCAATTCCGGCCTTTCAACAGGACTGGACGTGGCCGCTTTCGCGCCAGTTTGCGCTGCAGTGGCTGCACGCGTTCGTCGGGTTGTGGGACCCGCGTTCGCTCGGGCAAGGCAACGCACTTCCGTGGCAGACGTACGCGGTGGTCGCGCAGGTTGCGAGCATCCTGCTGTTCGGTCCGTCGCTCGGCCTGGCCGCGTGGATCGCGACGCTCGAGTTCGGCGCCGCCTGCAGCTGCGTCGCGATGCTCGCCGCGTTTGGCGTGCGATCGCAACCGGCGCGCGTTACGGCCGCGCTTTTTTACGCATTGAGCCCGGTCGTTTTCACGCGCATCGCGGCCGGACACTTAGCTTACGTGCTGGCCTACGCGTTACTGCCGCTGGCGATTTGCCTCGGGCGGCGCACGATCGAGCAACCGCGCGCGATGGCCGCCGTCGCGCTCGGCGTGGTCGTCGGGATCGCGGGATGTCAGATTCAATTCCTCGCGATCGCCTGCTTGGCGATCGTGCCGTTGCTCGCGATCGTTCCGCGGGCGGCCGGTTGGCCGTGGCGGCTGGCGATTGCGGCCGGGATCGCGGCGTGCGTCCAACTGCAGGCGCTGCTGCCGTTAACGCTTAGCTCGACGCCGGCGCTGTACGCCGGTCAACCGGCGCTGCTGAGTTTCGAATATAACAACAGCTCGCCGCTTGCGGCGGCGCCAATCATGCTCGGTTATTTTACGAAGTATTACGAGTCGCACGCGCTGGCGGGAGCCTTCGACGTGCTCTACGTCGTGCTCGTGGCGGCCGTCGCGGTGGCCGTCTTTGCGAGCCGGCGCGCGGGAATCTACGCGCTGATACTGATCGTCGCGGGGGCGCTTCTGACCGCCGGACTGTACGGGCCGCTCGGGCCGGCGCTCGGCTGGGGATTCGAACGCGTGACCTACTTTGCGGTCTTTCGCGACTTGCATTACTTCGCGGCGCTGACGGCCGCCGGTATCGCGTTGTCGATCGGGCTAGCGCTGCAGCGGCTCAACGCCGGGTTCGCGTTGGTCGCGTTGGCGCTGGTGGCGTGGATCGTCGCGCCGGCGGCGACCGGCGGCGAGCTTCGGGCGATCTTGGTGCCGGCGGCCTACGTCGCCGACACCCTGGACGACATGCGGACGGTCGCGCAGAACGGACCCGGACGCGTGCTCTGGCTGCCGGCCGAAGAACCCGTCGGACTCATCGGCGCCGCCAATGCGGGTCGCGATTTCAGCGCCTACGGGCCGGCCGGAAATCCGTCGGTCAGCGACGACTATCAGAACCCGCAGCTGGCGTACGCCTTGGCGACGCTGCGGGCCGGGCGGCCCGACTGGAACGCGTTGTCGGCGATGAACGTTCGCTACGTCGTATTCCGCGGATATCTTCGGTCGGGACGGATCGACAACTTCGGCATCGGATTTCCGATGGCGTTCGCAGGCCTGTCGGATGCGGCTCTGGGACGTTTGCTCGCGCGTAACCCGCGCCTGGTTTCGCTGCGGCGCACCGCGCTGTCACGCGTCTACGAGCTTCCCGGAA
>DATCGB010000242.1:0-4687 GCA_036509155.1 Candidatus Tumulicola sp.
GTGCTCGACGCGACGATCGTCAACGTGGCGCTCCCGACGATTCAAGGCAACATGGGGGCCAACTTCGACCAAGGCGCGTGGATCATCACGGGCTACATCATTGCTGCGGTAATCGTGATTCCGCTGACGCCGTGGCTGCAGCAGCTTATGGGACGGCGCCAATATTACGTTGCGGCGATCGTCGGTTTTACCATCGCGTCGGCGCTGTGCGGCATCTCGACGTCGTTGGGCGAACTCGTCTTCTTCCGCATTCTGCAAGGTCTGTGCGGGGGCGGTTTGATCGCCACCGGGCAGGCGATCATGCGCGACACGTTTCCCGCCAAACAGCTCGGGCTGAGCCAAGCCCTCACGTCGATCGGCGCGATCATCGGGCCGTCGATCGGACCGACCCTGGGCGGCGTGCTGACGGATCAGCTTTCGTGGAACTGGATTTTCTACATAAACATCGTTCCCGGCATCGTTGCCGCCGTGTTGTGTGCGTCGCTCCTGCGTAACCCCGCCCAGTCGGGAAAACCCAGCGTCGACGGCGTCGGGCTGGCGCTGCTGGCATCGGGCCTGGGTTCGCTGCAGTACGTTTTGGACGAAGGCGAGCGCTACGATTGGTTCGGCGACCGTAACATCGCGGCTACCGCTGCGTTCTCGGTCTGCGCGCTGGCCGCACTCGCGTGGTGGGAGCTGCGCGTCGTGCGCAATCCGATCGTCGACCTTCGCATCCTCGTCAGCAACCGAATCGTCGGCGCGGGGTGCCTGCTGGCGATGACGCTGGCATTCAGCCTCTTTGGCGGCGTGATCCTCATGCCGCAGTTCCAACAATCGCTGCTGAACTTTACCGCCACGCTTTCGGGCGAATCGATCTTGGTGCGCGCGATCGCGATCGCGATCATGACGCCGATAACGCTGTTCTTGCTCAGCCGCCTGCACGTCAAGCCCGCGATTTTGCTGGCAATCGGGTTCGTGCTGGTTGCGATCGCCAACGTGAACACCGCGCAGGTCCTCACCACCGACAGTACCTTCGGAACGTTCGTCTATCCGCTGCTGCTCGGCGGGTTCGGCTTCGGCATGCTTTTCGTGCCGCTCTCGGTCGCAGTGCTCGGTTCGGTTCGCGGCGCCGAAACCCAAAAAGCTACCTCGCTTTTGAGCCTCTGCCAGCAACTCGGCGGGTCGGTATCGACGGCATTTCTCGTCACGCTGCTCGATCGCCGGACGGCGTTCCACCTCGACGGGCTGGCCGGCCGGATCACGCTGCACAGTCCGGCGGTTCAAGATGCGCTGCAGCGCCACGCGCCGATCGCGACGCTCGCCGGGCTGGCGAACCAGCAGGCCGCTACGATGGCGTTCGCCGATGCGTTTTACATTCTCGGCGCCATCACGCTATTGCTGACGCCGCTGGTCCTGTTGCTGCGCGCGCCTTCCGGCCGCGCGGCTAGCGGCGCTTAGGTACGATTCGTGTCGGGATTTTCGCAAACGCCGGATCGCCGCACTGCCACAGGAGAAAGGCGTATTCGTCGGTCAGCAGCTGCTCGCTCTGATCGCGCGATGATGCCAGAAAGCCGTGGCCCGCGTCGTAGTCGACGCGCAGCAGAATCGGGCGCCCGCTGGTCGACGCCAGTTGCAGCCGGGCTGCGAACTTGGCCAACTCCCACGACGAGACGCGCGGATCGTTGAAACCGGTAATCAGCATCACGGCGGGATAGACGGTGCCGTCGACCACGTGCTGGTAGGCGTCCATCGCGTAGAGCGCGCGGAACCCCGCCTCAGTCGTGACGCTTCCGAACTCGGGAATGTTGGGCGGCCCGTTGGGCGTAAACTCCGAACGCATCGCATCGCTCACGCCGACCACATCGAGTGCGGCGGCGAACAAGTCGGGACGCGACGTGATCGCCCGTCCGATCGAGATGCCGCCCGCGCTGGTGCCCTCGCCGGCGAGATGCGCTTTCGAGGTGTACTTGTGGTCGATCAGCCATTGACCGCAGGCCACGAAGTCTTCCCACGTGTGGGGTTTGGTCGCGATCATGCCGGCGGTGTGCCAGGCGTCGCCGTACCAGCCGCCCCCGCGCGAGTGACAGACGGCGGCGATTCCACCGCGTTCGAGCCACGCGATCCGCGTGGTGCTAAAGTACGGGTCTTCCGTGATGCCGTAGGCGCCGTACCCTTCCAGATCGACCGGATGCGAGCCGTCGCGCGCGATTCCCTTGCGATAGATCAGCGAGAGCGGCACCATCGTGCCGTCGGCGCTGCGTGCCTGCACTTCGGACGACGTATACGCCGAGGTGTCGACCGAGGCGAGCGGCTTTAGCTTGGTATCGGATACGGAACCGCCAGCGCTTACCGCGTAGTAGAGGAGCGAGTGCGTCCATCCGGTCAAACCGAACGTCGCGCCGGGCTCGCGCGGATCGACCGTCATCAAGTTGATCGAACCTTCGAACGGCAGCGCCACCTGGGTCGAAGCGCCGGGCGTCCCGTCGGCGTCCACCGCGACCTTCGCGATCCGTCCGAATCCGCCCAGGCGCGAACGCACGTACAGACCGTCGGCGGCTACGCCGATCTGCAGCACCACGTTCTTGCTTGCCGCAATGAGCGTGCGGGCCGTGGCGAAGTCGGGCGCGTCCAGCGAGGTGGCAACGACTTTAAAGGTCGGCGCGTCGTGGTGCGTCAGCAAGTAGACCGTCGACCCCTTGAGGTCGAAACCGGTGACGTCGTCGTCATCGCTCGCGACCTTCGTCCACGGCACGTCGCCGGAACTCAGCGCCGTTGCCGGCGTCGAGTAGATCGTCACCTCGTTCTGCACGCCGTGCGCGACGATGCCGAGCGTGTGCTGCGATGCCGGCGAATAGACCAAAATCGGGAAGTCGGTCTTCGCGAACGTCACCTTCGGATCGACGCCGTAGCCAAAAACCGGAACGTCCTGGTTCGGGTCGCGTCCGAGGACGTGAACGTAGCTGACCGCTCGCGTTTCTTTGTCGGTTTCCGGCTCGCCGGGCTTGAGTTCGGGGAAGCGAACGTAATAAAACGATTTACCATCGGGAAGCCAGCTCGTCGCTCCGACGAAATACGCGCGATCGATGGCGTCGGGCAAAACGGTCCCGGTTGCGGTATCGACGACGTGAATGACCGAGGCCTCCGAGCCGCCCTCCGAAATGCCGTAGGCGACGTACGCGCCGTCGAGTGAGGGCAGGAAGTAGTTAATCGTAAAATGCTTTCCGGCGCTGGCGAGTTTCTCGGGGTCTACCAGAAGCCGTTCGGAGCCGCCCGCGTCGCGCATGTAGAGCTTCGGTGAGTTTTCGCCTGGATTGAGCTTTTCGTAGAAGTAGTGCGAGCCCGAACGCACGACGTCGGACACCGACACCCCGGCGTTGTCGAGGGCCTTGATGCGTTCGAAGAGCCGTTGGCGCGGGGCACCCAAATTGGCAAGCACGGCGCGTGCGTACGCGTTCTGTTCCTTAAAGAAACTCACGACGACCGGGTCCTTCATGTTCTCGAAATACCGATATGGGTCGGTGACTTTCGTGCCGAAGAAATCTTCGGTGACCGGCTGGGGCGACGGTACCGGCGGCGGCGAAGGGAACGCAACCGCCGCACGAGCGGAACCGCCCGCGCCGATTAGGGCGCAGACCAAGGTCAGTGCAACGACGAGCGAACGCGGCATGAACGAACCCTCCAAAGGCTGATTTACCTCACGTATCGGCGCATTTCGACGAGAGCGTTCGGTCCGCCTCGGGGCGGCTGGAAGGGGGCTTTGCCGGTTTGCGAAGGGTGCGCCTACGGCGTCGTGCAAACGCGTACCGGTGAAGACGCATCGCGAAAAATACGACGAGCTGAATCGCAAGCGCGCGACGGCGGAGGCGCCGGCCGGTCCCGAAGCGGTCGAAAAGCAGCACGCCCGCGGCAAACGGACCGCGCGGGAGCGAATCGAGGCGCTCGTCGACGAGCGCTCGTTCACGGAATTCGACCGGTTCGTCGTCCACCGCGCCAACGCGTTCGGGCTGGACGAAAAGGAGTTTCTCGGCGACGGCGTGGTCACCGGCCGAGCCACGATCGGCGGCCGGCAAGTCTTCCTCTTCTCGCAGGACTTCACCGTGCTGGGCGGCTCGCTCGGCGAGGCCTACGCCGAGAAGATCTGCAAGGTCATGGACTTGGCCGTTCGGACCGGCGCGCCGATGATCGGCATCAACGACTCGGGCGGCGCGCGCATTCAAGAAGGCGTCGTTTCGCTCGGCGGCTACGCGGAAATCTTTTGGCGTAACGTGGCGGCCAGCGGCGTCATCCCGCAAATCAGCCTGATTGCCGGACCGTGCGCGGGCGGCGCCGTCTATTCGCCGGCGATTACCGACTTCATCATCATGACCGAGAAAATCTCGCAGATGTTCATCACCGGTCCGGAAATCATCAAGACCGTTACCGGCGAAGAGGTGACGTTCGAAGAGCTGGGGGGAGCGGCGACCCATGCCGCTCGCAGCGGCGTCGCGCATCTAGTCGCGTCGGATGAAAACGATCTGGTCGATCTCACCAAGACCCTGCTATCGTATCTGCCGCAGAATAACCTGGAAGACCCGCCCCGTTTTGCGTCCGACGACGATCCGCACCGTGCGGTCGAAGCGCTCGACGACGTGGTTCCCGATTCGCCCAACAAGCTGTACGACATGCGGGGCGTCATCGAAGCGATTCTCGACTACGGAGATTTTTTCGA
>DATCGB010000243.1:0-3103 GCA_036509155.1 Candidatus Tumulicola sp.
CACCGGCGAGCCGCTAGCGGCCATGGATGGGCGGCTCATCACCGAGATGCGCACGGCCGCGGTCTCGGCTGCGGCAACGAAGTATCTCATGCCCGAGGGCAGCCGCGTGCTCGCGGTGCTCGGTAGCGGCGTGCAGGCGCACGCGCACGTCGAGGCGCTGGCCCACGTTGCCGACTTCGGCGAGATTCGCGTCTGGAGCCGCACCGCCGAGCACGCGCAGCAGTTCGCGCGCCAACGCGGCGCGACGGCGATGGACGCGGAGGCCGCCGTCCGGGATGCCGATGTCGTTGTGGTTGCCACCAGTTCCCGCCAACCCGTGCTGCGCGGAGAGTGGCTCAAGCCCGGCGCACACGTCAACGCCGTCGGGGCGAATCGGCCCGACTGGCGAGAACTCGATGACGACGCCATGTCCGCGACGCTGTTCGTGGATTCTCGAGCGGCTGCCGCGCAAGAGTCGGGCGACATCATGCTCTCGCGAGCGGCGATCTATGCGGAAATCGGCGAACTCTTCGCGAACGCCGTCCTTGCTCCGCCGCGATCCGCAACGACCATCTTCAAATCGCTCGGCCTCGCCGTCGAAGACCTCGCCGCCGCCAAGCTCGTTCTGAACGCTTTTACCCGCTAACGTCGACGGGTAGGAGCAACTGCCGTTTTAAACTAATGGATTTCCCGATGGCCGATCTGGAACTTCGCGGCGTACGCGTGGAGGTTGCCTTTAGGGTCAACGGAAGGCCGGTCGAGCTGGTCGTCGACCCGCGCGCTACCCTACTCGATACGCTGCGCGACACGCTCGGTCTCACCGGTACGAAGAAAGGCTGCGACCACGGCCAATGCGGCGCTTGCACCGTACACGTCGATGGGCGTCGCGTCAACTCGTGCCTCTCATTTGCGGCCATGCACGAGGGCTCAACGATCGACACGATCGAAGGCCTGGGGACGCCGGACAACCTACATCCGATTCAGGCAGCCTTCGTGGAACGCGACGGATTTCAGTGCGGCTACTGTACGCCGGGGCAGATCATGTCGGCGGTCGCGCTGCTAGCCGAGCCCTGCGGGCAATCGGACGCCGACGTGGCCGAAAGTATGAGCGGCAACATCTGCCGGTGCGGTGCCTACCAGAATATCGTTGCTGCGATACAATCGGTTCGAAAGGCGAAGGCATGAAGTCTTTTGCTTTCAGTCGCGCCCACAGCGTAGCGGACGCCGTGCGGCATTCGCGCGACGACGTCAGGTTTCTCGCCGGAGGCACAACGCTGGTCGATTTGATGAAGCTCGACGTCGAGCGTCCCGCGGAGGTCATCGATATCAACGCGCTCCCGCTGGCCGAGGTGACGCGAACGGCGGATGGCGGGCTCAGTATCGGAGCGCTCGCGCGTAACTCCGACGTTGCCCATCATCCCGACGTCGTGCGCGACTACCCACTGCTCTCGCAAGCGTTGCTTTCGGGCGCGTCGGCGCAACTACGAAACATGGCGTCGACCGGTGGGAACCTCTTGCAGCGCACGCGCTGCGTCTACTTTCGCGATCCAGCCATGGCTTGTAACAAGCGGTTGCCGACAAGCGGCTGCGCCGCGATCGGAGGATTTAATCGTAATCTTGCGATTCTCGGTTCGAGCGCGCATTGCATCGCCACGAATCCCTCCGATCAGAACGTCGCGCTTGCCGCGCTGGAAGCGACGATTCATCTCACCAGCTCAAGCGGCGAGCGGAGCGTGCCGATCGGCGACTTCTATTTGCTCCCGGGAGAAACGCCGGAACGTGAGACGATCCTCGAGCCAGGGGAACTGGTTACGTCGATAACCTTGCCTCCGCCGGCAGCCGGCGCGAGATCGGTCTACCTCAAGCTGCGCGATCGAGCATCCTATGAGTTCGCCCTTGCGGCCGCCGCGGTCGTGGCTACGGTCAGCGACGGTACGATGCAACGCGTGCGCGTCGCGATGGGCGGGGTCGGCACCATACCTTGGCGTAACCTCGACGTCGAGACGGCGCTACAAGGGCGCCCGGCGACGCACGAGCGCTTTACCGAGGCGGCACGAATTCTTCTGAGCGGTGCAAAACCCCAGTCACAGAACGGCTTCAAAGTCGAGCTGGCGAAGCGCTGTCTAGTTCACGCTCTGACCTTAGCCTCAACGGTCGCGTAGCCGATGGGCATGAAGATCGTCGGTCAATCGTTGGCGCGGATCGACGGGCCGCTAAAGGTAAGCGGAACCGCGGCGTATACTTCGGACCACACGCGGGAAAACGTGGCCTATGCGGTGCCCGTCGGAAGCACCATTGCCAACGGCCGCGTTGCCGCACTGGATGTCTCGAAAGCCCGGAAGATGCCGGGCGTCATCGAGATCTTTCATCGTGGAAACGTCGGGGCGCTCTACAAGCCCTCGCCAGAAGCCGGCGCAATCGATGAGGCGCGGCCACCATTCGCCGACGATGTCATTCGCTATTACGGGCAATACGTGGCGCTGGTCGTCGCCGAGACGTTCGAGGATGCAACGGCGGCCGCGGCGCTCATCGACATAGCGTACGCCGACGTGGCCACCCCCAACGTCGAACTCGAGCTGGTCGGGGACCACCAGCCAACCGAGGCTAGCCGGCGCGGCGACCCGGAGGCTGCCTACGACGCGTCGCCCGTAAAAATCGATCGAACCTACGTAACCCCGGCGGAAACGCACAACCCGATCGAGCTGCACGCGTCGCTCGCAATCTATGACGGCGACGCGTTCACGCTCTATGAAACGACGCAAGCGATCGCCAACCATCGCAACGTCGTCAGCGAGATCCTTGGCGTATCTCGCGAGAACGTGCGGGTCGTCATGAAATTTCTCGGCTCGGGTTTTGGCGGAAAGCTCTGGCCCTGGACGCATGGGACGCTCGCCGCAGCGGCTGCGCGCAAGCTCGGACGCCCCGTGAAGCTCGTCGTGACGCGTAAGCAGATGTTCCAGACCGTGGGTCACCGCGCGCGCACGCAGCAACGCGTCCGGATGAGCGCGCAGCCCGACGGAACCCTCACGTCCCTGCGGCACGAATCCGTCAACGATGCGAGCATGCTCGACGAATACGATGAAAATTGCGGCGAAGCGACGCCGTACTTCTACGGAACGCCGAA
>DATCGB010000244.1:0-2976 GCA_036509155.1 Candidatus Tumulicola sp.
CGCCGCGAGACCGCTGCCCGCAACGTCGCCGATCGACACGACGATTCGGCCGTCGCTTAGGCGCAGCGCGTCGTACCAATCGCCCCCGAGCAACTCGCGGTTGCTGGCCGGCACGTACATGCCGTTGAAACGGATGCCGGAAATTTGCGGAAGGGAGATGGGCAGCGCGGCGCGTTGAAACTCGGTCGCGATTTCGCGTTCGCGCTCGTAGAGACGCGCGTTTTCGATCGAAACGGCGGCGCGTTTCGTCAGTTCCTCGAACAGCGGCAGATCTTCTTGCGTGTAGCGCCGCGGCGTCCGCGCCCAATAGGCGACCAGCGATCCGATCGTGCCGCCGCGCGTGCGCAGCGGAATGGTGACCGCCGAGCGTGGTTCGAGCGTCCGGATGATGGTCAGCAGTTCGGGCGCCGCGAACTTAGCGACGTGCTCGTCGCGAACTTCGCTGACGACGAGCGGCCGGCTGGTGCGCAAGGCCGCGGCGATTCCGGCTTCGACCCGCGGATCGTGATTGTAACTGCCGAGCAGCCGCCGCACGAGCGTCGCCTTGCGTGGATCGGCGTGAATCGCCGCAACCGTTTTAAGCCGCTCGTTTTCGTCGAACAGGTCGATCGCCGCCCAATCGCCGAATTCCGGAACGACGATTGCGAGCAGCCGCTCGAGCGTGGTTTGCAAATCGAGCGATTCCGCCAGCGCCTCTCCGGCCTTGGCGATGAACGCAAACCGCTGGCCTTGGCGCTTGTGGTCGTCGACGTCGGTGCAGATCGCGACCCAGCCGCTGCCCCCGTCGAGCGTGGCGGCGATCGGCGACACGTGCGCGCGAAACCACCGGTTGACTCCGTCGGCGCGCCGCAGACGCAACTCGAAAGCAAACTCCGCGCCGCGCGCAATTCCGTCGTGCAAAGCTTGCAGGCTCGGCTCGAGATCCTTGGGATGAATCGCCTCGGACAGCCGGCGATCGGCGCTTTTCGATCCGGGGCCCTTGACCGGCCGTAAGCCGGCGTACTCGTACCACTTACGATTGAAGTAATCGATCTGCCCGTCGAGCGTCGCGGTCCACGCGATTTCGGGGATCAGATCGATCAGTTCGGTTTCGAAATGGATCAACGAAATGTCTTCACTCCCATCGCTTGCTTGCGAGCGGGCGCACACCGTCTTGCGCCTTCCATTCGACCGGCGCCCGAACCCTGCTAGGCAGGTTTTTAGAGTGAAAGTCCGTGCACCGGCGAAGCTTCGCCGATAGATGAGGAACCTACGTTTAGAGCGCGTAGAGCGCGTGTTTTGGAGCGTGTCGCTGCTTGGAGCGCTCGCGGCTGCGGGCTGCGGAGGCGGTGGCGGCGGGTCTTCCCCGGGCGCTCCTCCGGTCACCAGGCCGACGGCGACGCCCCCGGCGGGCGCGAAGATCGCGCACGTCGTGATCATCATTCAGGAAAATCGCAGCTTCGACAATCTGTTCGCGACGTTCCCCGGCGCCGATGGCGCGACCACGGGTAAGACGCACGACGGAAAGATCGTCAAGCTCGTGAAGTCCAACCTCGCGAGTATGGATCTCAACCACATGCACTCCGGGTTCCTCACCGAGTGCGACATGCAGGGCGGCGCCTGCAAGATGGATGGTTTCGATCAAATCGGTTTCGGTGCGAGCGGCCAGAACGGGCCCGCGGGCCTGTATCCGTACCGGTACGTCGACCCGGCCCAAATCGCGCCGTATTGGACGATGGCCAAGCAGTACGCGCTGGCCGATCACCTGTTTCAGACGCAAGGCAGCGGGAGCTTTACGGCGCACCAAGATCTGATTCGCGGAAACACCGAAATTAACGATACCGAGTCGTTGATCGACTCGCCGTCGCGCGGGCCCTGGGGCTGCGACGCGCCGCACGGCCACGGCATAACGACGCGGACTTCGCTGCTCACCGACCAGGACGAATATCTTTTCAACAAAGGTCCGTTTCCGTGTTTTAGCTATACGACGCTGCGCGATCTGCTCGATGCCAAAGGCGTTTCCTGGCGTTACTACGTGCCGCCGCTCGAGCAAGGCAGCAGCGGATATCTCTGGAACGCCTTCGACGCGATTCGGCCGGTCCGCTACTCGTCGGAGTGGACCGATAACGTCATATCGCCCGAAACGAAGGTGTTGAGCGACGTCGCCGCCGGCAAGCTCGCGGGCGTGACGTGGGTCATTCCCGACTCGCAGAACTCCGATCATCCGCTCGGAACCGACACCGGGCCGTCGTGGGTCTCGCAGGTCGTCAACGCCATCGGCAAAAGCCCGGCGTGGAATACAACCGCCATCGTGATCGTCTGGGACGACTGGGGCGGATTCTACGACCACGTTCCGCCGCCTCAACTGGATTACCAGGGTCTCGGATTTCGCGTGCCAATGCTGATCGTTTCGCCCTACGCGAAGCCGGGCTACATCTCGCACACGCAGTACGAGTTCGCCAGCATTTTGAAGTTCGTCGAAGACAACTGGCATCTCGGCCGGATCGGCGGAAACGACGAGCGCGCTGCCAGCATCATCGACTGCTTCGACTTCAAAGGGCAGCCGCGGTCGTTCGTCCCACTGCACACCGAGTATTCACGGACCTTTTTCGAACGCCAGCGGCCATCCGGCCGACCGGTCGATAGTGAGTAAGCAAGCGCTCGATAGGTAGAGAAAGCAGGCGTTCGGCCCCCGAATCAGCAATAGGAACGTAAGGTTTCAGCGGTTGGAGAGTGTGCAGCCATGTTTAACTCATGGAAATCGTCATTTCGGCCCGCCGGTAAAGGTCAGCGGCAGGATGGTTCCGAGTCGGGCGACGACAACGGCGCCTCAAGCCGCCTGAAAAGCACGATTGCCGATCTGAAGGCGAGCGACGCCGAGTATGCCAGGCGTGCGGCCGCGATGAACGGGGATACGGTCGAAGTCACGATCGCCACCCGCGATAACGGGAAGCCGCGACCGGACGCCTCCCCGCCCGCCCCAGCCCCTCCCGCCCC
>DATCGB010000245.1:0-9798 GCA_036509155.1 Candidatus Tumulicola sp.
GAACGCATTCCGGAAGCGGAGCGTCGCGAGGTCGCTACGATCCTTGACGGATACGGCCTCGCGGGCGATGCGCTCGACGCTGCGACGAGCGCTATCACGAGCAATCGCGAACGCTGGATCGGCTTTATGATGAAGCTGGAGCTCGGCTTGGAGTCGCCCGACCCCAAACGGGCGTTGACCAGCGGAGCTACGATCGGGGCGTCCTACGTCGTGGGAGGCCTCATACCGCTGCTTCCATACATGTTTCTGGCCGATTCGGCTAGAGGGCTGATCGTTTCAGCGATCCTTACCATGGCTGCACTGCTCGTATTCGGCGCCGTTAAGGGCAAGCTCACCGGAGCCGCACCCCTAAAGGCGGCAATTCAAACCGTCCTCATCGGCGGAATCGCATCCGGCGTCGCCTTTTGGCTTGCCAAACTCGTGCAGCACTTCTAGCGACGTCACCCCGCCGCCGACAAGCGGAGCCGTGATTGCGTCCAAACGACCGAGGGTGATGATCCGCGCAAAGGTGCCGCTGCGAAGCGAAGCAAGCGGGGGCATCGCCGCGATTCGCAGGTGGGGTCGAGAGCGTCAATCGCAGCGTGACGAAGCATTGTACAAGTGCGAGATCGCGTCAAGACTCGATGCGTTTACTCTCAGCGAGATCGCAACGGCATCGGGGTTATCGCTGGCAGCATGTTCGCGGTTTCGTAACGGCACAAGGACGCTGCATCCAAGACGCGCTGCACAACCTTATTGGCGCTGAGGGTCGCGACTTCGAACGTCTTTCAAATTCTTTACGAGTTGATGAACCTCGACATCGGTCTTGCCCGCTTCACGTTCGACCACTTCAAGTACGTCGACGCGAGGATCGAACTCCGCCCACTGACGCGCCCAATAATTTCGTACTTCCTGTTTCCCGATGACTCGACCCCCCCTCGGAGGCCTTGGGCCAACTGACATTCTCACTCATCAGCATGAGTGCGACGTCAACGTCTCGCTGGTTGAAATCAGCGTAGGCCTGAGAGGTCAAGTCTTGGGTAGTCATGCTTTTATATTACCGCGCGCGGCGCCGATTCCCGCCTACGCGCAGGCTTCGTGCGTCAGCTCTCCTCGTCGTCATCCCTCGTAACGACGATCGCGCCGGCGTCTAGCAGTAGCTCATCGGGTATCTCGCCGCGTGAGTCCCAGCTAAAACTATCGTCGCGCTGTCCTCGAATAAGGTCCCATATTTCCCCGCCGGCATGGTAAAAGAGCCGCGATGCGATCGCTGATTACGATTGACCTGCAGCTAGACGGCTTGCATTTGCATTCTGGGCTCGGATGACGGGAGCCATGTCGAGAGTAACGATTCGGCCGCCGTCGACGACGAGACGACCGCCGATGACGGTATGACGCGCCGCCGTCGGCGCGCAAAAGACGACTGCAGCCACCGGGTCGCTTAGGCCGCCCGCATAGGCGATCGAGTTGAGATCCAACGTGAAGAAGTCGGCATACTTTCCGGTTTCGAGCGAGCCGATGTCGGTGCGGCCCAGCACCGACGCCCTCCAATGGTCGCGATCTCAAGCGCGTCGCGCGCCGTGATCCACTCACCGCTGCGCAGTGGATGCGAGGTCGACAGGACAGTTCGCGGGCCCTCCGGCGGGAGCAGGCCGATTTTCAGCCGCGCGAGCAGCATCGCCTCGCGCACCTCGATCAAGAGGTTGGATCCGTCGTTACTGTCCGACCCGTCGACGCCCAGCCCCGTTCGCACGCCGGCGTCGCGATACTTCTTCACCGGTGCGATCCCCGACGCCAGCCGCATGTTCGACGAAGGGCAGTGGCAGACGCCGGAGCCGGTTGCCGCGAAGCGGCGAAGCTCGTCGTCGTCGACGTGGATCGCGCGCGCGTACCAGACGTCAGGGCCGACCCAGTCGAGCGTCTCCATGTAGGCCACCGGCCGCAGCCCGAATTGATCGAGCGTATATCGCTCTTCGTCCAACGTCTCGCAGAGGTGGGTGTGCAGCTTTACGCCGTAGTGGCGCGCCATCTTGGCCGACTCGCGCATAAGATCCGCGGTTACCGAAAACGGCGAGCAAGGCGCGAGCACGATTTGCAACATCGAGCCCGGCGCGGGATCGTGATAGCGCTCGATGACCCGCACGCTGTCTTCGAGGATAACCTTTTCCGATTCGACGCAATCGTCCGGCGGTAAGCCGCCCTGGGATTCGCCCAGCGACATGCTCCCTCGCGAAACGGCGAACGAACTCCGAGTTCGGCGGCGGCAGCGATTTGATCGTCGACCCGGCAGCCGTTCTGAAATACGTACGCGTGATCGAATACCGTCGTGCAGCCGGAAAGCGCGAGTTCCGCGCAACCGGTCAGCACGGCATTGCGCGTGTCGTCGGGCGTGCGGCTTGCCCAAATGCGGTAATGCGCCTTCAGCCACGGAAATAAATTGGTGTTCTGCCCGGCCGGCAAATTGCGCGTGAGCACCTGATCGAGGTGATGGTGGCAATTAACCATGCCGGGCAAAACGATGTGCCCCTTTAGGTCGAGCACGACGTCGGCCGTATCTGGCAGCTCGACGCTCGGGCCCACGCGTTCGATCAAACCATCGCGTGCAAACAATCCACCGTCCTTGACTTCGCGCCGTTCTCCATCCATTGTCACGAGCACATCGGCATGACGGGCGAGCAGTGTTCCGATAGCAGTCACCTCCGGTCGACAACCGTTCGGCGATTACGCTTTCTGGAAGCGCCGGCTTCCCGCTAGCCAGGTTTCATTGACCTGAATGTTGATGATCTCCTCGGGGTGCACCGCGTGCGGGTCTTGCGCGAGGAGCACGAGGTCGGCATACTTTCCGGTCTCGAGGCTGCCGACGATTCCATCGGAATGGCATTGCCAAGCTGCGTCGATCGTGACCGCGCGCAGTGCCTGATCGACCGTAATCCGTTCCTCCGCGTTGAGAACATCGCTCGTGCCGCGCATGAGACGCGTTACCGCGTTGTGCACGTAGATGAGCGGTCCGATTGGAGTAGTGTTGTAGTCGGAGTGAAGAGAGATCCTCAGCCCGTTGTCGAGCGCGCTCTTGCATGGATCGATCAGGTTCGCACGCTCCGAACCGAATATCTTCGACTGGAACGGAGCACCCCAGTAGTAGACGTGCCCGATAGTGAACGACGGCGAAATACCTAGTGCTCTCATGCGCTGTAATTGATCGAGGTGACAGACGGTCGAGTGATCGATTCGGTGCCTCGCGCCCGCTCGCGGCGTCTTCTGCAACGCGGCTTGGTAGGCGTCGAGTCCCATGTCGATTCCCGCGTCGCCGTTGCAATGGATGGCAACTTGCCATCCGTCGTCGTTGGCTTGTTCCACGGCGGCCAGCAACTCCGGTGCCGTGTAGTTCGCGTTCCCTTTGGACGAGCTGTTGAGGTAAGGCTCGCGCTGGAAAGCTGTCTCGGCTTGATTCGTTCCGTCGACCCAACATTTTATTCCGGTGAAGCGCAACCGGTCGTCGCCCTGATTCGGCGTAATGCCCAGCTTCTGCCACGTGGCATATGCCGCAGAGGACAAAAATGCCGTCATGCGGACCGGCGGATCATTATTGAAGGCCGCTTTTATCGTGTCGTAGTCGAGCTGCGGATTCAGCAGGCCGACTCCCATGTCGTGCAAGCTCGTGCAACCAACGGACGCGGCAGAGTTGAATAGGTCGAGGACGTTCTGCACGTATTGCGCGGGCGTGATTTCAGGCAGCAAGGGAATAAAAGCCTGCATCGCAGGCGCCTCGTTCAACTCTCCCGTGAGCTGCCCCGCCGCGTTGCGGACATACCGCCCCTGCGGCGGATTGGGTGTGGCATCGGTGATTTTCGCGGCATCGAATGCCTTGCCATTCACGAAGGCGACGTGGCCGTTGTCCTCGAGAATGAAGAGCGGATTGGCTGGTGCGAGAGCATCGAGCCCGGCCAAGCTGGTGTCGAACGTCCCGGGAATGATCAGCGGATCGAACAGCTGGCCGACAATCCACTCGCCGGGCTTGGCTGCTGCGATTGCCGATTGTAGCTTTGCCTTAACTTCGCCCATGTTGGCGTTGACGAACGGACCTAAATTGAGGGAGCTGTCGAAGAACGAATAGATGTAGTGCATGTGCGGCTCGACGAATCCGGGCAGCAGGGTCTGCGTGCCGATGTCGATGACCGTCGTCTCCCTGCCGCGGTAACGCATGACGTCTTGAAGGCTGCCGACGGCCTGAATTTTTCCAGCTTTAACCGCGATGGCTTCTGCCGCGGGCGTCGCCGCATTCATCGTGTAGATGCGCCCCCCGTGAAAGATCGAATCTGCCTCGGGACCGCTTGCCAGCGCCTTCCCGGCCGTAGCAGCTTCGACGACTGCGCCGGCCGCGAGTACGGCCATGCCTTCAACGAATGCGCGCCGGTTTATGGAGCTTCGCATAAAATCGAGGAGTGAAGGCTTACAAGCGATGCACATATTTATCCAAGCTCTTTCGATGGGAGTGGCGTCCGGATAAGGTACGTCTTATCAATGCCTGACAGGGAACCACCTTTAATTCGATCGCTGCATCAAGCGCAAGGATGTCCAGCGCCTGCGCGGGCGTAAGTTGGCCCGCACGCGCGGCAAGAACGAGAGCCCGGAATTCGCTCTGCCCTTTATAAACCCAAAGCATGCCGTCGCGCTTGTGGACCGTATCGGCCGCGCCTCACCGCGGCTTGCTAACGAGACGCTAAGATGCTCGGGCCCGAGCGAGGGCATCGCTCCACGGCACGAAGGGCAAGCCGCTATCTGCCTGAATAGGCAGAGCGGCCAAATTCTTTTTTTCCGGGTAGAGGAGACGCTTGTGATACGGATTTTCGGAAGCGCGCTAAGCTCATTACTGCTGGGTGCCCTGCTAACGGGATGTGGAGCGCCGCCGTCGCAGGTGGGAGCCGTGAGCTCCATTCCGCAAACTGAGGCTGAGGGCAGTGCCATTGCTCGCACGCACTCGTGGATGGCTTCCGACGCGAAAACGGCGAGCCTTCTCTACGTTTCATCGGTCTTGACGAACGACGTTTACGTGTACTCGTATTCCACGCATAAGCTGATGGGAACGCTTACCGGATTCGAGACGCCGTACGGTTTATGCGTCGATAAAGCCGCCAACGTTTGGATTGTCAACGACGGCGCGTCGCAGATTGCCGAATATGCCCACGGCGGGACCACGCCTATCGCGACCTTGAGCGATCCGGGCGAATACCCCGAAGGCTGCTCGGTCGATCCGACGACCGGCAACCTCGCGGTAACGAATTTCTATAGCGGCTCGGGCGCCGGCAGCGTTTCCATCTATGCCGGCGCGCAAGGCTCGCTTAAACTCTACTCGGATCCGGCATTCACCAACTATCGCTTCTGCGGCTACGACGCGCACGGAAATCTTTTGTCGATGGAGCGAACGGCAGCGCGGCGTTCACGTTCGCCGAGCTTGCGAAGCGAAGCAAGACCTTCAAGAACATTTCGCTCAACCAGAAGATCGAGTGGCCCGGCGGCGTGCAATGGGATGGCAAATACGTTGCCGTCGGCGATACCGATACGGGGATGATTTATCGAGTCAATGCCCGGGGGCAGGTGAAAGGCTCGCTCCAACTCAGCGGTGCCAACTATGTGAATCAGTTTTGGATCGCGCTTGCCCCGAGTCGGGGGCTCCGCCACGCGAAAGCGATCGTGCCCAGCCAGGATGGGGGCGTCGTCGGCTATTACAAATACCCGGCAGGCGGTCCACCGATAACGACCATTACGGTATCCGAGCCGTTTGGTGCGACGGTGAGTAACTGAGTAAGATATGGCTCTCCTGGACGAAGCCTCAGCAGCGTCGTATCCGTGACGTCAGCCAGACGCGCACTAGGAGCAGCATGCCGGACGCAGCCCCGGTCGCCAACGGCACCAGGAACTCTTCGACCGGCATGCCCCCAATGTGAGCGATCAGCATCGCGTTAACGGCTCGCGATCCTACGGCGTCGCCAGCGCGTTCTTCACTACTTCGCTCCACCTCGCGTTGGGTGAGGCGACGGTGTACTCGTCGTGCCAGTTCCACCACTCGTATGGCGCGGACTGCGGATAACCCTCGGGCGAGTCCTCCCACAGCTCCTGACGCCCGAGCGGCGTTACGTCGAGGTAGTTCCAGGTGCCGCCCATCGCCTCGTCGCCGCGGCTATTGATGAAGTACGTGCGGAACACGCGCTCGCCGTCGCGGTAGAACACGTTCGTACCGTGCCACTCGTCGACGCCGAAGTCGGCGTCGAACGTGTCCGTTATCGTGTACCACGGCATGCCCCAGCCCATCCGCCGCTTCAGGCGCGCAATGTCCGCCTGCGGCGCGCGCGAGGCAAATGCGAGGGTGGTGTCGCGGGCGTTGAGATGCGCGACGTGGGCGACCTGGTCGGCCAGGAACGAGCACCCGCGGCAGGCATGCTCGGGCCAGCCGAACACGCCGGGCTCGTGGAAGGCACGATAGACGATCAGCTGACGGCGGCCCTCGAACAGATCGAGCAGACTTGCCTTGCCCTTGAGCCCGTCAAACTCGTATTTCTTCTCCACGGCCATCCACGGCATTCGCCGACGCTCGGCGGCTAGCGCGTCGCGTGCGCGAGTCAAGCTCTTCTCTTTCACGAGCAGCTGCGCGCGCGCGGCCTCCCATTCCTGGGGTGTTACGATCGGGGGTGTTTTCATGACGAAGTATCTGCCTTTCCCGGGTCATCCGAGGGCGGCGTCGAGCCGTTCCATGATGGCGGTCCAGCCGCGTTGGTGTCCGTCGCGCGAATCCGCGGTCGCGAAGTGCTCGTGGGTGAGCACGAGTTCCGTGCCGCCGTCGACTTCGTTGAACTCGAGCGTCAGCAGCGTATCGTGTTCGTCTTCCGGCTTGTCTTCTTCCCAGCGCCAGGTCATCGAGAGCCGTTCGGGCGGGCGCACGTCGAGATACGTGCCGACTACATTCCAACGCTCGCCGTTGGGCTGGAGCATCGCGATCGTGTACGTGCCGCCGGTCCGCACGTCCATCCGAACCTCGGACACGGTGATGTCGCCCGTTCCGAGAAATTTTATTGCGAGTTCGGGTTGCGTCCAGGCGTCGAAAACGCGCTGCCGCGGAACCGCGTAGGTCCGGCGCAGTACGAGTGCCGAACCGGCGGCCGGGGTGCGTGTATTATTCATCGCTTCTTCTTTCGTTTGGGAGATTCTGCAAGGATATCGCCGAGGCGATCGAGCGCGGCGACCCAGAAGGTGCGCTGCTTGTCGATCCAGCTCGAGGCGGCTTTCATAGCGGCCGGCGAGAGCGTGCAGCGATGCACGCGGCCCACGACGTGACGCTCGAGCAGCCCCGACTCTTCGAGCAGGCGAACGTGCCGCGAGATCGCCGGCTGCGATATGGGAAAGCCCGATGCGATCTCGCCAACCGACAACGGCCCGCGCGCGAGCCGCTCGACGATCTGTCTTCGGATCGGATCGCCTAAAGCGGAGAACAGCGCGTCGAGATTTCCCTGACTATTAACCATAACGTTATATAACTATAACGTTAAACGATTCGATTTGTCAAGCCGCCGGGCAGCGAGCGCCGAGCGTCCGACCGGCGCCCCCGGACGCACGAGCTTCAGTGCCACACCCCGCCTGAGGGAGTCAGCAGCCGACGTAGATTTGGATCAAGCTAACCTTCTTGTTTCTGAAAACGAAGGTCTGATATTGGCCGCAAGCCTGGCTCGAGTGTATCGGGTTCGATGAGAACGTCGTATACGAGACCACGGGTACGATCGAATCGCCGCTGCCCGCCGAGTACGGCACGGCCTTCCCGTAGCGGGCGGCGACGTCGTTCATCGTCATGCCGAGCGCCGCGCCCCGAGCCGTGCGCACGGCGCTCAAATCTGCGGAAATCACGGGTGCCGGAGGCTTTGCGACGCCGGCAGCGAGCGCGTAGGTGCGGCCCGCGCAGCAGCCCACGCAATACAAGGCGATGCGATGCGCCGAATCGTAGAGCACCCGCCCGCGCTGCGGTTCCCCGGATCCAAACAGTAGCGTCGTGCCCTTCTGCAAAATACGGCACGTCCCGATCGCGTAATCGAACTCACGAGTTACGTTCGTCTGGGCGGGGCCGGTACCGCAGGCGAACGAGTCGAATCGGCCCGCGTACCTCGCCTTCGCTTGCCCCCACGGCACGAAGTTTGGAGCGACGTTGGGCAACCATCGCCCCAGCGCTTCATTCGGCATCGGCGTCGCGCCCAGGGTGAACGCGACCATAACCGCAAGAGTTACCAGCGTGCGTTTCATGTCAACTCGGCAACGTGTAAGCCGTTAGGTTTCCGTTTTCGTCGGAGCAGTACACCCAGCCGTTGACGACGATGGGGCTCTCCCAGTGCACCGATCCAATCGTCTTGCCGGCGCCGCGCATCGCACTGCTCCAAAGTTCGCTTCCGTTTTCGGCGTTGAGCGCGATGATGGCGCCGTCGAAGGCCACGAAAACGATGCCGTTGCTGACGACCGGCGACGTACCCTCACCCGAGGTCTGTCCCGCGCTCGATCTCCAAATACCGTCGAGACGGCTCGTTCCGCCGGCCTGCGTCTTAAGCCGATAGGCGTCGACGGCCGATGAAAAGCCCATGAAAACCCAGACGCGATTCGCCGAGTCGGTCCATACCGCCGGCGTCGAAAACAGCGCCCCGGGCAGGGAAATTTCTTGCAGTTCGCCGGCCACGCCGGGAAGTGGATCGCGGTTAACCAGGCGCAAGATCGCGTCTTTTCCGCCTTGCACGAGCATCAGCGGGGTCCGGCTCGCCGGACTGCGCGGCAGGAGCGCCGGCGACGTGCTTCCCAAGTCGAGGTCCTGTTGATCCAGTTTTTCGTAGTCCGCCGGAGTATAGTTTCCGACGATTCCCAACGCGCCGCCGGTCAAGCCGATAACGGAATCACCGTAGCTATCTCCGCCCTGGTTGGCATCGAACTTTCCGTTTCCGCTCGCGACGTACACTTCGCCGTTCATCGCCGCATCGGGATCGACGACGGCGCCTCCGCGCGACCAAATTCCCGAATCGCTGTTGGGACACGACGTCGGTTTCGGCAGCTTTCGATAGGTGCTGCAGAGTGAGTTAAAAACGTGGCGCGTGCCGTCACTCAGGCGCACGCTCACCACGTGACCGTCGTACGGCGGTGCGTCGCCGAGGTAGCCCCCGGTCGTCGCGTAGAGGTAGCCGTTGGCCACGTTGAGCGCGGAGGCGTCTTTTTCGGTTTCGCGCATGCGCGTGATCCGGGCGGGAAAGCCCGGCGCGCTTAGCTGACGACCGGTGGCCGCATCGAGCTTGCGAACGAAACCGTCGACGCCCGGGACGTAGATCGCCCGGCCGCCGGGGTCGGCTGCCGGTGTGGAAGTCGTGATCTTCGGGCCGTGGGTCGCGAAGCGCCACACGATCTGCCCGGAGAAGGCGTCGATGCCAAAGGTCACGCCGTTTTTCGCAGTCTGAAACAGCATGCGGTGCATCTTTCCACGGATCGGCACCTTGTCGAGCAGTATGGGCGTGGAGTCGGCAACGATGTGGCTCCCGAACGAAATCTGCCACCGCTCGCGCAGGCGATGCACGTTCCTGACCGTGAGCGCCCCGCCGGCAACGTCGACCCCACTTCGCGCCGAGTCGTGCCCGAAGACCGGCCAATCGGCGGCGGCTGCAGGCAATGCCGCGGCACACACCACGCTTACGGCCAATGCGAAGCTCGGAAGTCTCACCATCGCGTTCTCCTTTGCCGACCGGTAAAACTGGGCTCCTAAACTACGGCAGCAGGTCGAGAAAACCCCCAATTAAACGACCGCTCTCG
>DATCGB010000246.1:0-4420 GCA_036509155.1 Candidatus Tumulicola sp.
GCGCGAAACCCCGGGTCGCGGTCTCTTTGAATATGCGTTCGCGCATCGCTCGGTACAGGAAGCGGTGGCCCGCATTGCGCCGATCGAGCGAGCCGCCGGACGTCAGCGCCGCGTCGCGCGCGTGCTCGAAGAGTTGTACGCCGATCGCGCGCCCGAGCTGTCCTCGGCGATTGCGCGTCATTACGAACTCGCCGGCGACGGCGCCAGCGCCGCGCGCTGGTATCTGGCGGCAGTGCGGCGCTCGATCGGGCTGGGCGCGCTCGACGAAGCTCGCAGCGAACGGGATCGCGCGCTCGCGCTGGCGACCGACGAACGGCTGCGCGCCGATCTGCTGCTCGAAAGCGAAACGATCGAATCGCGGCGCGGCGACCGCGCGGCCTGGAGCGCGACGTTGATCGAGCTGGACCGCCTCGCCGCCGGCCTCGACGATCTCGAGCTGCAGCGCCACATCTTATTGCGCCGCATCGAGTTTGCGCTGAGCATGGGCGACCGCGTGACCCACGAGCGCGCCATCCGCGAGCTGCGCATGCGCGCGCCCGACGACGACCCGTACTGGCGCGGTACGCTGCACGTCGCCGAAGCTCGGCTGGCGTTTTCATTGGGGCTGCTGGGCGAATCGTACGCCGCCGCCGAGGCCGGGTTGGCGTGCTGCCGCGAGTCGCACAACGATTCGGGAACCGCTCAGGCCTTATGCTGCCTGGCTAACGTCGAAGCCCATCGCGGGCACCTGACCGAAGCCGACGCGCTCTTCGACGAAGCCGCGCGCGCGGCCGTAAACGCGACCGATCCGGTGCTCGAGCTGCAGTCGTTTTGGAGCGCGTGGGTGATCGCCTACCAGCGGCGCGACGTGCGGCGCTGCGTGGAACTGTGCGCGCGCTGGCTGGAACGAACGATCGCGCTAGGCGACCGGCCGGGCGAGGCGCAGGCCCGCGGGCGTTACGGCGTTTCGCTCAGCGCCGCCGGCGTGCGCTACGCGGAGGCGCGCGCGCACTTCGCTACCGCCGCCGAAATCTTCAGCGAAAACGGAAACGTCAGCGGCACCGCGGGCGAACTTTTAAACCAGGCGGTCCTCGAAACGCGGCTGGGCTTCTTCAATGCGGCCTGCATCGCGACCGAACGAGCCGTCGCGCTGTTCGAAAGCCTGGGCGACGCGCGCGGACGCGTCGTCGGTCTGGGGAACCTCGGCTTCCTGCGCGCCTGCATCGGGGAGCCCGATGGCGCGCGCGAAGCCGCCCGCGAAGCGTTCGGGTTGGCCAAGAAACTCGAGTTCCGGCTGATCGAAGCTTCGGCGCTCGAGAACCTCGCGTATGCCGAAGCGTCGGCCGGCAACTTGGCCAAGGCAATCGAGCACGCCGAAGCGTCGCTCGAACTACGCGCGGACTCCGAATCGCAAGTCTGGTCGAGCAAAACGCTGGCCGACTTGGCCGTCTGGAATGCCGCCTGCGGCGATCGCGTTGCCGCCAACGACAACGTCCGGCGCATGCTGGCCGACGAAGACGCGATTACCAACGGCAACGACTGGCCCGAGTACTGTTTCTGGGCGGCGGCCCAAATTTTTCACCTCGACGGAAACCTCGACGAGGCGGCCTACGCGCTCGAGCGCGCGCAACGGATCGTGCAAACCACCGTCGACGATCTCGACCCGGCCGATCGCGAAAGCTATCTCGCCATCCGGTGGCACGTCGACATGGCGCTGGCCGCCGAGCGCGGCGTCTGGCCCGACCCGCCGCGCTGACGCGCGTTCGTCAAAACTTCTCAACGATTTCTCAAGAGTATATTTCCGCGCGCGCGCGTCACGCGTTCGCGGCGCTGCAAGTTCACATATGCGTCTACCCATATTGGGGAAGGAACAAGACGCATGAAACGCAGTTCGTTGCCGCGTTCGCTCGTTGCCCTTGCGATCGTTATTTCACTTGCGTTCGGTCAGGAAACATTGGCACTGGCCGGAACCACCGGAAGCATCGCAGGCTACGTGAAGGACGGAAAAACCGGCGCGCCGATTGGCGGCGTGCGCGTACAAGTTACGTCGCCCTCGCAAACGTCGAGCGCGACGACCGATTCCGGCGGCCACTTCATCATCCAGCCGCTGGCCCCCGACACCTACACCATCACCCTCACGAAAACGGGCTATCAAGAAACGTCGATCCCCGGCGCCGTGGTGTTCGCCGATCAGACGCAGCAATACACGCTCGCCTTTGAAAAAGCCCTCAAGACGATCGGAAAGGTCACCGCCACCGCCGGCAACGCCAGTTTGGTGAAGTCGGGCATCGGCGGCGATTTGTACAGCGTCAACTCGTCGCAGATTCGTACGGCCGCGCCGCTGGGCGGCGGCGGCAACCTCAACAGCGCGTATTCGGCGATGGCTTCCGTACCGGGCGTTCAAACCGGCATCGGCGGCGCCGGCTGGATGACCAACGCGGCCTACATTCGCGGTCAAAACCAGCTGTATTCCGGATTCGAGTACGACGGCATTCCCGTCAATCGCGCGTTCGACAACTACAACTCCTCGACGGAGTCGAGCCTGGGTCTGCAAGAACTGCAGGTCTATACCGGCGGCGGACCGGCGTCGATCGCGACCTCGGGCATTTCGGGGTTCATCAATCAGGTCATCAAGACCGGAACGTTTCCGGGGTACGCCGACATAAAGCTCGGCATCGGGACGCCGACGTTTTATCACCAGGCCTCGGTCGAGGCCGGCGGCGCGACGCCCGATCGGACCTTCACCTACTATGTCGGTTTGAGCGGCTACAACCAGGACTTTCGCGTGCTCAACGATCAGAATGGCGGAAACTTCACCGTACCCGACGGCATCTATTCCGGGCCGATCACCGGCTTCGGCATCGGCTACGCCCACTGCTTTACGGCGACGTGCCAAGGCGTCAAAGCCAGTTGTCCGCTGGTCGGTCAGTCCGGCACCGTTCCGGCCCAGGGCTGCTGGGACTACTACAACGGGTTCTACGGCGCGACGTCGCAGATCGCCAGCCGCGACGACGTCGTGAACATGCACCTCGCGATTCCGCGCAAGAGCGGGCTGCGCGACGACGTGCAGCTGCTCTGGAGTGCGTCCGCGCTTAACAACTACGCGGCCAGCTCGCCCAACGACGCCGGCCCGGGCAACGCCCAGTTCGTTCAGTCGCTGTTCGGCGCACCGTACGGCGCGCCGACGTGCGGCATGGAACAAATCACCACCAGCGGCCTACGGGTCAACGGCTGCAACGCCCCGGCCGGCAAAGCCTACTTGGCCTACGCCGACAACGTTTCGTACAACCTGCCGTTCGGCACGACCATCGCGACCGGACCGCATTCGATTACCAACCCGACCGTGTACTACGCGCCCGACACGCCGGTCCACCCGTACCTCGGCGCGGTCCCGATTAACGACACGTTTATCAACGTCAATCAGAACGACGCCGGGATCGCAAAACTTCAGTATACGCACGCGCTGAGCCAGTCGGCTTTCGTGCGGGCCTACGGCTACACGTTCTACTCCGACTGGCTCGAAACGGCGCCGTTTAACGGTTCCACTGATCAATCGCTGTTTGCGTTCAACGGAGCCGCGCAGTACCAGCTCATCACCCATACGGTCGGCGGCGCGATCGAGTTCAACGATCAGCTCAACGATCAGCACCTGCTCAACTTCACCGGCAACTATACGCAAGCCAACGTCAGCCGGCTGAGCAACAACTCGGCGCTGGCCGGCTTAGGCCTTTCGCCGATCGGCTACATGAACGCGGCCGGCACCAAGTGCTACGACCCGGCGTCGGGCGCGGTCGAACCCTGCTTGAGCAGCTCGTACTGGGATACGACTTCCAAGGTCCACGGCCGAGTCGTTCCGACCTGGACTAGTAACGCGATTGCCGGACCGACCGGCTTCGCGAACGTTCCCGGCGCCTCGTGGCAGACGCTGTGGGACGGCAACGTTACCGGATCGTTCAATACGGTCGAGCCGCAGTTCACGTCGTTTTCGCTCAGCGACCAGTGGCGCCCCAACGACAAGTTCGTCATCAACGCGGCGCTTCGTTACGACAACTTCACCTACAACTTACCCGACTCCAACTCGCCGGCGACCGACTTCTACGCGAACATGACGGCCAACTACACCTGCGTGCAGGCGGCCACCAACGAAGTGCTCAGCCAGAAACTGCCGCCCGGCGTTCCGCCGCCTGCCAACCCGCAGTACGTGCTCGGCGACTGCAACGTCGCAGCCCACGACTTGTTCAAGACCGGTCCTAAAACCGGCTGGGTGCATCCCAACGGCACCGTTCAGGACGGCATAACCGCGCCGAACTTCACCGCCGATTCACCCAGCTCGTACTCGCTCAACTACTGGGAACCGCGCATCTCGGCGACGTACACGCAGTCGCCCGACACGGTCTGGCGCGTTTCGGCCGGCCGGTTCACGCAGCCGCCGATCTCCGCC
>DATCGB010000247.1:0-3658 GCA_036509155.1 Candidatus Tumulicola sp.
ACGTAGGTCTGGAACGCACGTATCGCGGCGTCGGTCAGCGGCCCAAATGCTCCGTCGACAGCCAAATTCAGGCATTCTGGAAGATCGCGGTAGCGCAGTTGGTCCTGAACCGCACGAACGGCGTCGCCTTGCGCACCCTGCGCCGCCTCAACAAGAAGAACCGGCCATGTTTGATTGCCAACGATTCCGTCGGCGGTAAGCCCGTTGTCCGTCTGGAACTGCGCGATTGCCGATGTCGTTGCCGGGCCGACGTGATCGTCGACCGTGACGCTATAGCCGTGCGCGTTCAGCAGATATTGTACGGTCCCCGCAACCGGCCCAATGCGGCCGCCGGCAATCTCGATCCAGGTTTTGCTCATGGTTTCTTGCCTTTCTTTAACGCTCCAAACGTTGCAAATCCGCAGGGGTGTATACGAACGGAATATGCGCGGGCGTCACGATGCGCGCAATGTCGCGCACGATGACGCTCGCGACGCCCTCGATCGGCTTGGGCGCCTGATACGTGATCCACGCAATGATGGTCGTGCCGGTCGCCGGGTTGTAGTAGTCCGCGGTGTTGTAGCCGGGAAGCGCGCCGGTATAGCCGTACCAACCTGCGCTGCAGTTGATGCCGAGACCAAACGCCGTATTCCCCAGGAACGGCTTGCATTCCGACAACGGGCGATACCCCGCTGGTCCGCCGGTTTTGGCGGTAGCGTACAGCTTGATCCAGCGCTTGATGTCCGCCATGTCCGAAATCATTTCACCGGCCGATCCCATGAAAGCCACCGGAATCGTATTGCTGACGTCTTCCCAGTTCCGGTCCTTGTCGAGACCGTATCCGCGTGCCCACGGATCCGGCATGGCTTCCGTTTGCGGATAGCTCGTTTGCGTCAACCCGAACGGCTTTAGCAGCCGCTTTTCAATCTGATCGCCAACGCTGTCTTTCGTAAGTGCCTCGACCATGAGCCCCAGCAGCAAATAGTTGGTATTGCTGTAGTGGTAACCCGTACCTGGCGCGAAGTACGGTTTCTGCTTCACCGCCCAAGCGACCATCGTGCGCGGGTCGAAATTCTTTGGCGCGATCATGTTCAGCGCCACGAACTGCGGCGTATCGAACGCTTCGAAGAGGCCGCTGCGCATATTGCAGAGTTCGCGAACCGTGATGTTGTCGCCGTTGGGAACGGTGACGCCCAGCGAAAAACGGCTAACCGGATCGTCGAGGCTGAGCTTCTTTTCGGCGATCAGCTGCAGGATGACGCTCACGACGAACGTTTTGGTGTTGCTGCCGATGCGAAAGTGATCGGCCGGCGTGAGGGCCCGTTTCGTCGCCAGGTCGGCGTAGCCGAACGCCCGCACGAAGCTCCCGCCGCGGGCATCCCAAACGCCGATCAATACTGCGGGAACTGGCGTCCGGCCGCCATATTTCGTGCGGTCCTTTTCGACCGCCGCCACGATTGCAACCCGGGTCGATGAACTAGCCGCCGACGGCGTGCTTTCGGCCGCGTGCGCCACCGAAGGCAGAAAAACGCAACCGACTAGAAGGGCAGCGACGAGTCTGTGCATGTACGGCTCCTCAACGGCCTCCAAAGAGCTGGCGGGCGGCAGTTACCTTCGTGCCCCTCCGACCGCCAAGCCTCCCGAATGGCCCGCAATCCGACGCGCGTTGCGCCGCCTACGGTCCGGCATGGACGGCTAAGCCATCGGTGTACACGTCGAGGATAACAAGGAGGCGCCACCCCATGAGCCGGTTTTTTCACGCGCTGACCAACGTATGCCGTGCTCCTATGGTGCGGGCGAAGCCTCGTCGTCGGGCACGACGATGTCGCTGGGCATCGCAACCGGCAGTTCCGTGGTCTTCTCCGCACAGATGGATTTTTCGATGCGATCGGTCGAGGCCTTGAGAACCGAGCCCTTCGAAAAGACCGCGTCGTGCGCGTGAGGGCCGAAAGAAAACGCTCCCGCGCGCCCGCCTCCGACGAACGTTCGGGAAAACTCCAGGTGAATCGTGTCGCCGCAGAAGTTGACGACGTCGTCCATGTCGACTTCCAGCTCCTGCGAGACGTTCGTGCTGAAAACGCGCTTCGTTTCGTTGGTTTGCGTTACGTAGGTTCCTTCGGCGAGGTCGCCTTGTTTGGCAATCACGTAGCCGTTGACGACGACGTCTTGGGACACGGCAAACTTCACTTTATGCTCTTCCTGCGAATGACCGAATCCTCCGACCCGAATCTCCTTCGTAACGACCACGGGCACGATCGTCCCGCGCGGTACGAAGATCGCCGGCGCTGCCGAGGGGCTAGGCGCGGGCGCCGCCGCCGAAGCCGTGGCGAACGACCCCAGACAAAGCGATATCCCCAGTGCCAACAAGAGCGGGCGCGATTGAATTGGCATAGTATGTCCTCCGTAAGGAGATTCTGACCGCTCTTCGTGCCACACGTCCGACAAACGTGAATTCGCTAGACGCTTCAACGCCAAGCGGAGGCCGGCGCTGGAGATCCCCGCAAAAGCCTTGGATAAATAAGTCTAGTCTGCTAGACTAGTTAAAATGCGTAAAGTCGGAACCTTTGAGGGGAAAACCCACTTTTCGGCCTTGGTTGAGGCCGCCGAGCACGGCGAAACGATCGTCATCACCCGGAACGGGCGGCCCGTGGCCCAGCTCGGCCCCCTAACCGAGCGGGTAGAAGCCGACGCCCGTGTTGCCCTGGACCGGATTCTGGCGCGGCGCCTTCGGATCGGCGTTCCCGTTCGGGAACTCGTCGAAGAAGGCCGGCACTGGTGATGCCCGTGGTACTCGACGTCTCGGCGACTCTGTCATGGCTCATCGATGACGAACGTGACGATCTTGCGATCGCCATGGCCAACGCCGTGGTTGCGGAGGGCGCGATCGTGCCGGGTCTCTGGCGGCTCGAGTTGCGCAACGCGCTGTTGACTGCGGAGCGTCGCCGCCGTCTCACCCAGCGTGAAGTATCCGACGTCCTGAACGATCTTCAAAAAATGCCGATCGAAATCGCGGCAAGTCCAACACCGGCCGACGGCGAGGCGGAGCTAACGCTAGCGCGCACGTACGGTTTGAGCCTCTACGATGCCGCCTATCTTGACGTTGCGGTTCGCCGCGCGGTCCCCTTAATGACTCGCGACGAGCTGCTCGCCGCCGCCGCCGACGATCTCAAGCTACGGTGGCATCCGGCGCCATCTCCGTGATCGCTTACTAGCCGGCGCAGCCTTTCGGCAGCGAGCCTTTGTATTTCAGCATGCTCGTCGATGGCAAGCTCAATATCGATCCGTGATTTGAAATCGGCGCGGCATTCGCCAGCGTGAGAAACACGTTGATGACGCCGGTTACCAGCGCCGGGATGGTGTAGCCGACGCCCGCATCGAGCGACATGTCGAGCGTGGCTTGCCGGCAGTCGACCCACGTCGTCGACGACTGTTTGAGCGCCGTCATGGCTTCGGTCAGACCGATGTACGGACCGGTCGCAAACCCGGCAAAGCCGAGGCCGACGAGCAGCTGCTGCCGCATGCCGAAGACCAGCGAGTTGATGCCGACCGAAACGCCGCTCACGTTGGCTTGCGGCGTCTTGACGTCGATCGTCGGATAGTTCGAATACCATCCCGATCCGCGGCGATACCCGACGGCGATCTGACAGCAGACCTGGAAGTCGATCGAGCTGGCAAGTAT
>DATCGB010000248.1:0-2008 GCA_036509155.1 Candidatus Tumulicola sp.
ACCGATCGTGAGATCGGCCGTCAGCACCGACCGCGACAGCTTCTGAGTACACGCCTTATCGTAGAAGACGCCAACCGTCGCCTTGATCGACGTCGGGCCGATGACGACCACGGTCTTCTCGATGCCGTTCTTACAAGTGCCGTCGGGCGGAGGCACCTTTCCGCTCAAGACGCCTTGAATGTCGGAGAGTGCCGCCGTCAGCAGCGACGCGGCATGAATGCCTTGCGCGACGGCCATCGACGTTTGAGCTTCGAGACGCTGGGTCGAGAGGCTCATGCCGCCGCTCGAGGTCGGGGCTGGTGCCGGATTCATACCGACCGTGGCGCTCGTGCACCCGGCCAAAGCGAAGCTCGAAACGAGCAAAAAAGTCAGGATGTTGCGCATGAGTACGCAATTCCAGAAGAGCGGTGATTCCCCTACTTCAGCGTGAGCGGGCGGAAGCGAATCCGGTGCGGCTTGGACGCCTCCTCGCCCAGGCGCACGCGTTTGTCGGCTTCGTACTCGTGGTAATTGCCTTCGAAGAAATGGACGGCCGAGTCGCCTTCGAAAGCCAGGATGTGAGTCGCAATTCGATCCAGGAACCAGCGATCGTGGCTAACCACCATCACGGTGCCGGCAAATTCGCCAAGCGCATCCTCGAGCGCGCGCAGTGTCTCGACATCGAGGTCGTTCGACGGTTCGTCCAGCAGCAGGACGTTCGCACCCGACAGCAGCGTCTTTGCTAGGTGGAGGCGCGCTCGTTCGCCGCCGGAGAGCGTGCCGACGTTCTTCTGCTGGTCGCCGCCCTTGAAGTTGAACCGCCCGAGATACGCGCGGGACGGCATCTCGAACTTGCCGACCATCAAGATGTCCTGTCCGCCGGTGACGTCGTCAAAGACGGTCTTGGCGTCGTCGAGCGATTCGCGGCTTTGATCGACGACGCCGAGTTTGACGCTCGGGCCGATCGCGATCTCCCCCGAGTCCGGTTGCTCTTTGCCGGCGATCATGCGAAACAGCGTCGATTTACCGGCGCCGTTTGGCCCGATGATGCCGACGATCGCGCCGGCGGGGACCGAGAAGTTGACGTCGGTCATTAAGAGGCGATCGCCGTACGCCTTGCTCACACCCATGAAGTCGATCACGCGATCGCCCAACCGCTCGGCAACCGGGATGAAGATTTCGCGCGTCTCGTTGCGCCGTTGGTATTCGTAGCTGGAGAGTTCCTCAAAGCGCGCGATGCGGCTCTTGCTTTTCGATTGACGCCCTTTGGTTCCGGAGCGCACCCACTCCAACTCGCGCTTGAGCGCTTTTTGACGGGCCGATTCGGCGGCTTCTTCCTGACCCAGACGCTCTTGCTTCTGCTCGAGCCAGCCGCTGTAGTTGCCTTTCCACGGAATGCCCCGGCCGCGGTCGAGCTCCAAGATCCATTCCGCGGCGTTGTCGAGGAAATAGCGGTCGTGCGTGATCGCGACGACGGTACCCGGAAAACGCAGCAAGAACTGTTCGAGCCACTCGACGCTTTCCGCATCGAGATGGTTGGTCGGCTCGTCGAGCAGCAGCATATCCGGCTTCGACAGCAGTAAACGGCACAGCGCGACGCGGCGTTTCTCGCCGCCCGAGAGCGTGCCGATCTTCGCGTCCCACGGCGGCAGGCGCAGCGCGTCGGCTGCGATCTCCAACTGCTGGTCGCCGTCGTCTCCGCCCTCCGCAAAAAGAATGGCTTCGAGTTTGGCCTGCTCCTCGGCCAGCGCTTCGAAGTCCGCGTCCGGTTCGCCGTACGCCGCGAAGACTTCGTCGAGCCGCTTGCGCGCGGCGTTCGTCTCGGTGAGCGCTTCTTCAACCGTCTCGCGCACGCTTTTATCCGCGTCGAGTTTCGGTTCTTGTTCCAGGAAACCGATCGACAGGTTCGGCATCGGCGTGGCTTGGCCGTCGAACTCCGTATCCACGCCGGCCATGATGCGCAGCAGCGAGGATTTTCCCGAGCCGTTGAGGCCGAGAATTCCGATCTTGGCTCCCGGAAAGAAACTCA
>DATCGB010000249.1:0-10974 GCA_036509155.1 Candidatus Tumulicola sp.
TGGATGATCGCGATCATCGTCGTGGCCTCGATCGTGTTGACGCGCACGCGCTTCGGCCGCTACGTGTTCGCGATCGGTGGAAACGAAGAAGCGGCGCGGCTGGCCGGCATCAACGTCGCGCGCGTTAAGACGATGGTCTACGTCATCAGCGGCGCGTGCGCGGCCGTCGTCGGCTTTTTATACATGGCGCTTTTCTCATCGGGTTCGCCCCAGACCGGCACCGGCGACGAACTGCTCGAATCGATCGCCGCCGTCGTGGTCGGCGGTACCAGCCTCATGGGCGGTCGCGGCAGCATCGTCGGAACGTTCTTCGGCGCCCTGCTCATCGGCGTACTCTACAACGCGATGAACCTGTTAAACGTCGACTCCTACCTACAAAAAGTCGTCCTAGGCGCCGTCATCCTCCTAGCCGTAGTCCTAGACGAACTAAGAAAACGCTACCTCTCCCGCACCTAATTGCTTCAGCCCCCACGCCAGACGCAGTCCCGGTAACCCCCCGTTAGCGTCTCCGAGTCAATTTGGCGCGCCCTAGGGGAACCTCAAGCAAACCAACACCACACGCGCGCCATGGCGGGGGGCCCCACGCCAAAGGCGTGGGGGGCGCGGAGCCGGAGGCGGAGCGCCTGTCAAAACGGAAAATCGTTCTGCGTCAACCCCACGTTGGTTTTCAAGTCGGTGATGCTTTGATCGAGGACGATGTCGGCGCCGGAGTAGAGGACTTGGCGAATCGGCCAGTGCGTTTCTTGCGAAAGATAGAGAATTTGTTCGGTGATGCCGTCGTTGGTCGCGGGGTCGGCGACTTTGAGGTCGAGCCGGTCCGTTAGGACGCCGCCGATTTTTCCGCCGGGAACTTGCGTGAGCGTTCCGGCGACCGTCGCGTAGCGACGCACGAGCGTTTGGAGCATGCCTTCGGGAATCGTAAATCCGCGAAGCGACACGGCGCGCGCGTCGTGCAGGCCGACCTTCAGATGGATGCCCGAAAGAATGCCGCCCTGGTGGCCGCTGATCTGATCGCCGCCGGTCCAGACGCCGCCCGATCCCTTTCCGTCGCCCGACAGAATGAGCGTCTTAACGAAGTGCGGTTTCATAAAAGAATATTGATAGATGCGGTTTTGCGACGCGGTTCCCTTGACTTCGTGCACGTGTATTTGGCACGTATAGTCGTTCGTGCTTGCGAACGCGCGATCGAACGCGGTAATTGCGGGTGCGGCGTTATCCGCGCGCGCCGCCGGCGCGAGCGCGAGCGCGGCCGCCGTAACGATGGCCGCCGAAGCGATGAAAGAAAGGGTCCGCTGGGGGTGCATGGTTCCTCCGTTCGAGCGCCGGTTAGATGGGCTCTTCGCCCAGTAGCGTGCCGTGTTTTCCTTCTACCCCGATAAGCACGTCGCATTTCGCATCGGCGGCGATGTCCTGAATCGTTCCGCCCAGGCGCGCGCCGCTGTACTTTCCCTCGAGGTAGGACCCGAGAATGATCAGATCGGCCTTCTCGCGTTTGGCAATGCCGAGCACCGCCTCCTTGGTCGACCGAACCTTGACCGTCTCGGTACGAAGCGTAACGTTATTGGCGTTGGCAATCGTTTCGGCCGCGCCCAGCGAATCGAGGGCGGCGCGTTCCTCTTCACGCATTTCGGCATCGGGCGGGAGCGTGAGCGGCACCTCGATCACGTAGAGCGCGAGCAGTTCGGAACGTTCGCCGCGAGCCAGCTTCACCGCCAGCGCCATCATGTGCTTCGAATTAATCTCTGGTGAGAAAACTACCATGATGCTGTTGACCAGCCGCCGCAAGCCCTCGGTCGTCTCGGCCGCGAGTTTCTCGAGTCCCGATTTCGGCGGATGGAGCATCCAATACAGAATGGTGCCGATCAAGATAGCGATCGTCGCGGCCACCGCGGCGCCGACCGGCGTAACCTGGGGCGCGAACGACGGCGTCACCGCGCCGCACCGCCGCGCACGCGCAGGATCAGCGAGATGCGATGCACGCCCAGCGCGATCATCGCCGCTCCTAAAACGAGGCCCGGAAGGCTATCGAATCGCAGCCCGAGTCCGGCGACGCGGACGACGATAACGACGCCGCAAATCACGATCGCCACGGCTAACAGCGCGCGTACGGTCAGCACGTTTTACGTCCCCGCCTGGGCGCGCCGCTCGTCGCTGGCTTTCACCGCTGCGACGTACTCGTCCATCAGTTCGAGCTCGCCGGCATTGCGCAGAATCTCGGCTTGCGCCTTCCGCCAATCGACCTTTTGCGATCCAAAAACCGGCAGTCCGCGATGCCGGCGGTAAACGATGTAGCCGATCAGCCCCAGGATCAGCCAACTCGGGCCGGCGATCCGTCCGATCGGGTGCGTGAACAGCGTGAAAATCAGGATCGACAGGATGCCGATAAAACCGACGACGCCGATAATCGGGAACTCGGCGTTCTCGCCCCGCACGCGAACGCGGACGTTGAACGGGATCTTGAATTTCCGCGGGCTAAGCGGGTCGAACAGGCGCAGCGCGACGAGCGCCAGGAATACGAACGAGTAGCTCGTCGCGGCGCCGAAAGCGTACAGGTCGGCGAGGAAGTCGAGGCCGCTTTCGTTGCGGAAAAAGCGCGCATAAAGGGTCATCGCGTCGGGATGCAGCGAAGGGAACGCCGCGAAAATCAGCTCGAAGACGGCCACGCCGCCGAAGGCGAGGATCGAGATCGCCGGCGTCCGGAAGCGCGCGTGGACGCGTTGGAAGATCGAGGGAAGAAGGTTCGACTTGCTCATCGCGTACGCGATGCGCGAGCTGCCGAAGACGCCCGAATTCGACGAGATCAACAACAGCACGGCACCCAGAACCGGCACGTAGAACGCGGCGATGGCTCCAAAGTACGGGATTCGCTCGGCCAGCAAGGCGACGGCTTTGCCCTGGTTATCGCCGTTGTTGGGAAACATTTGCCAGAACTGAATTGGATGGCCCGCCGCGTTGAGGATCGGCGCGTTCGCCTGCAAGCCCAGCGCAAGGTTGGAGTAGGCCAGCGCGAAAATCAGAATCGTCAAAATCAGCGCGATCGAGGTTCGGGGGATGACCGACGCCGGTCGCTGCGTTTCTTGGGCGGCTTGCGAGATCGATTCCAGGCCGACGAACGAAATGATCGCCAGCGACGTGCCGAGCATCAGTTGGTAGGGCGATGGCCAGCTCGTCTGCATGGTGTGAATGAGCAGCTCGGGCCGGAATGCGAAGATGAAGCCGAAGCACAGGATGCTGGTTTCGCTGACGACGTCGAGCGCCGAGACTACGCCGTTGAAAGCCGTGCTCTCCCGAACGCCGACGACGTTGAGCATCGAAAGTCCGACGATCAAACCGAGCGTTACCAGGAAGTGCACCCACGGGTGGACCGACCCGGTCAGGATGGGAAGGAGCTGGCTCAAATAGTCCACGCAGGTCCAGGCGAAGAGCGTGATGTCGATGGTGAAGTCCAGCAGCACCGCCCAACCGGCGATAAAGCCGAAAATGTCGCCCAGCCCGCGCAGTACGAAATATTGTCCGCCGCCGGCGACCGGATAGGTCGCGGCCAGTTCGGTATAGGCTAGCCCGATGCAGACGTAGACGATACCCGCGAACAGAAATGCGACGTTCGAGGCGCCGGCGGCCGCGGCCAGCACGAGCCCCAGACCGACGAAAATATCGGCGCCCACGTCGGAGTAGCCCCACGAAAACGATCCCCAGGGCGTAACGGAACGGCGCAGTTCCGGTTTCGATGTCGTCGGCATGCTTCTTCGCGTTTAAAAGGCGTTTCGGTGCAAGCGCAGGCGATTACCGTCCATGGCAACGACGTCGAACCGAATCTTGGCCGTCGGGGCGACGATTTGCGCGTAGTCGGCAGCAATCCGTCGCAGCGTCGCGCGCTTGCGCGCACCGACCGCCGACAGTGCCGTGCCGAATCCGCGAGAATCGCGGCGTTTCACCTCGACGATGACGAGGGTCGAACCGTCGAGAGCGACGGCATCGATTTCGCCGCCGGGCAGCCGAACGTTGCGCGCCACGATTCGGTATCCGCACTCCTCCAGAAATTCGGCGGCGAGGTCCTCGCCCGCTCGGCCCTTGGCGCCGGTGCTAAACGAGTCGCGCGGCATCGAGTTCGAAGCCAAATGCGAGCTGCGCGTCGCGCACGCGCGCCCACCCGGCGCGATGGTGCACGCTGGGCCCGTGCGCGCGCAGCGCGTCGAGGTGGAGCGGGGTCCCGTAGCCCTTGTGGAGCGCGAAACCGTATCGCGGATCTTCGCGGTCGAGTTCCACCAGCATCGCGTCGCGATAGACCTTCGCAACGATCGAGGCGGCCGCGACGACGGCGCAGCGCGCGTCGCCGCGAATCAGCGGTTCCTGCGGGCCGGCGTAGCTGCGAATTCGCACCGCATCGGTGATCAAGTACTCGGGGGGGCACGTCAGCCCGGCGATCGCCCGCTCCATCGCCAAGACGCTGGCCCAGTAGATGTTGAGCCGGTCGATCTCCGCGACGCTGGCAACCCCGATGGCCCACGCGGTCACGGTCGATTTTATGCTGTCCGCGATCTCGATCCGCAGCTCGGGGCGGACCTGCTTGGAGTCGTTCAGGCCGCGGATGAAGATCGGCTCGGCGGCCACCACGCAGGCCGCGACGACGGGTCCGGCCAGCGGTCCCCGGCCGACTTCGTCGACGCCGCCGACGAGCGTGAAACCGCGCTCGCGCGCCGCCGATTCGAATCGGTGCAGGCGATGAAGCCGGCGACGCTCGCGTTCGTAGGCGGTTTTGCTCTTACGCGCTTTGCTCGTCATCGATCGATTCGAAGGTGATGCGTCCGAACGTGCCTTCGTTGAGGGCGCGGACGTACGATTGGGCGGCATTGTGATAGTCGATTTTTCCAGCGCGCCGGACGAAGCCGCGCGCCGCGGCGAACGCCTCGAGATCGGGAACGCGCGTGTGCGGGCGGCGCCGGGCCAGCCAGCGATGAAACGCGACCGCCACCTGTTCGGGGTCGTAACGGTCGCGCGGAAGCGCGCCGGTAATCGCGAGCTTCCATTGCGCGTCCTTGGTGGCAATTTTCGGGACGAGAATGCCGGGCGTGTCCATCAGTTCGACGTTGGGCGGCAGCCGGAACCACTGAAGTTGGCGCGTCACGCCCGCGCGGTCCTCGGTCTTGGCGGCGGCGCGCCGCAGCAGGCCGTTGACGATCGACGATTTTCCCGAGTTCGGCAGGCCGACGATGAGGGCGCGCGACATTCCGGTTCGCGCTTTGGCCGAGCGCGTCATTAAGCCGGCGACGCGGGTCACGCTGCGCTGCGACCGGCCGTCGACCGCGACGGCTTCGATTCCGCGGCCCGCGAACGCTTCGATCCACGCTTTGGTGGCGTGCGGGTCGGCCAAGTCCTCGCGGTTGAGCACTAGGACGCGCGTTCGGTTTGCGATCAGCGCGTCGAGCATCGGATTGCGTCCGCTGCGCGGCACCCGCGCGTCGACGACCTCGACGACGATGTCGATCAGCTTCAGGTACTCGCCGATCCGGCGCATCGCCCGGACCATGTGTCCGGGGTACCACTGAACGATGCGCTCCAGCTCGGCGGTCATGTCTTACAAGGTGCCCAAGTCGGCGGGCGGCCAGATTCCGGCCAGCGCTTGGCCCATCAGCCGGTCGTCGGGCACCGGACCGAAGAAGCGCGAGTCCTCGCTGTCGGCCCGGTTGTCGCCCAGGACGTAGACGGCGTGCGGCGGCACGGTCGTCTCCGGAAAACTCCGGTCGTCGGGATGGCGAACGTAGGTTTCCGCAAGCCGCCGGCCGTCGATGAAGACGCTTCCTCGGTCGACGTGGATTCGATCCCCGGGAAGACCGACGACGCGCTTGATGAAGACCGCCCGCGTATCCTCGTCGTTGCGGAATACCACGATGTCGCCGCGCTTGGGCTGCGAGAGACGATACGCGAAGGTGTTGATCAGGACGTATTCCCCCGACGAAATGTGCGGCGTCATCGACGGTCCCGAAACTTGCCACGTTCGCACGAAGAATGCCGCCGCCATGAGGAGGGCCAGAATCGCCAGTTGCAACGTCAGGTTCGCAAGCGAGCGCCAGTGCAGCAATCGTGACACGGAACCCTTGTTTCGAGGAGCTAGAGGATTCGGGCCTGCGAGGGTGGCCAGAAGATCAGGAAAGCCCGGCCGGTGAATCCGCCCGCGGTGCCGGCGCGCGGGCCGCTGGCGAACCGTCCGCGATCCTGCGCGAACCCCCAAATGTGCGAGTCTTCCGAGTCGTTGCGGTTATCGCCGAACATCATGAAGCAGTTGGGGGGGATGCGGTCGGGAGCGGTCCACATCGCCTTGGGCGGGACGTTCCCGGACGAGGGATCGAGGCGCTGCCAGCCCGCGCCGTAACTGACGTAAATGCCGTAATCGCGGATCTCCAGCGAGTACGCGGGTTTTTCGGCGATATAGGGCTCCTTGAGGGCGACGCCGTTGATGTAGACGCTGCCGTCGCGGACGGCGAGCTTGTCGCCCGGGCGCCCGATCACGCGTTTGATAAAATCGTCGGTCGTCGGTATCGGCGGTGGAAAGACGACGACGTCGCCGCGATGCGGCTCGTGGAAGCGATACTCGAACTTATCGACCAGCAGTACGTCGTGGATCTGAAGCGTCGGCAGCATCGATCCGGACGGAATGTAATACGTCCGCGCCACGAACGTGATCAGCACCCACGCCGCCAGGCCGGCGATAATGAACGGATCGAGAAACTCGCGCGCGATCGTGGTACTGCGTCCGTTCGATCCGGCAACGACCGGCCGCAGCGAGAGCACGACGCGCGCGATCGCGATCGCGGCGACGATGACGAGAAGTTCCGGAGGCGTCATATGAAGTGCGTTTCGTCTTTCAGCGTTCGTAGATCACGGAAGAGTGTGCAAGCGGTCGAAAGGCCAGAGTATCAGGAAGGCTCGCCCGGCAAAGCCGGCGCGGTTCGCGTGCCCGGAGAGCGGTCCGGCGGCGAACCTGCCGCTCGTTTGTGCGAAACCCCAGACGTGCGAGTCGTCGGAGTAGTTTCGATTGTCTCCGAGCATGAAGTAGAATCCGTTGGGAATCCGATCCGGGGATTGCCAGGCCGATTTCGGCGGAACGTTGGCGGCGTGCGGATCGAGCGGCAGCCCGTTGACGTAAATGCCGTACCGTTTGATTTCGAGGTCGTACTTCGGCGGCTGATTCTCGTAGGGCTCCTTCAGCGCGACGCCGTTGCGATAGACGATGCCGCCTGAAATGCGGATGGCGTCGCCCGGCGTTCCGATCACGCGCTTCACGAACTCATCTCCCTGCGATGCGACCGGCGGCATGAACACCGCGACGTCCCCGGCTTGTGGTGCACGAAAGCGATAGGCGATCTCGTCGACCAGTACGACGTCGCGCACCTGGAGCGTGGGAACCATCGAGACCGATGGAATGTAGTACGTGCGCATGACGAACGTGATCAGAAAGAGCGCGGCCAGTCCCGCGACCAGCAGCGCGTCGAGATATTCGCGCACTACGGCAACGGCCGGCGAAGAGTCGTCGCCGGCCGTAAAAGGTTTGGTCGAGAGAGCGAATCGCGCGATGGCGAAAACGCAGAGAAGTCCCAGGAGCTGCAGCGGTGTCAGAGCTGGTTACTTGACGACTTTCTTTTCTTTGATGCGCGCGGCTTTACCGATCCGATCGCTCAAGTAATAGAGCCGGCTGCGGCGGACGATGCCGCGCTTGCCGACTTCGATCTTCTCGACGCGCGGGCTGTGGACGAGGAACGTCTTTTCGACGCCCACGCCGTGAGCTACGCGGCGAACGGTAATCGAGGCGGTGGATCCGCCGCCCTTGCGAACGGTTACCACGCCCTCGAACATCTGCGTGCGCTCTTTCCCGCCTTCGATGACCTTGGAATAGACCTTTACCGTATCTCCCGTGCGGAAGGCGGGGATACCGTCTTTAAGCTGGTCCCGGTTAAGGGCGTCGATGACGTTCATGGCACTTTTCTACTTAATGGTGAAAGCAGAGCCGGGCGAAAATGCCGGGCTTTTGACAACCACGGTATGGTATCACGGGCGTTCCTCCGCACGCAAGGCGTCGTCGAGCAGGTCCTGGCGTCGCAGCGCCGTCCGACGGCGCGACTCCTCACGCCGCCATCGCGCGATCCTCGCATGGTCGCCCGAAAGCAGGACCTCGGGAACGGCTACCCCGCGGAAGACGGGCGGCCGGGTAAAGCTGGGATGGTCGAGCAGGCCGACGGCAAACGACTCGCTCTCCAGGGACGCGGGGCGCAGGGCGCCGGAAAGCAGGCGGACGGTCGCATCCAGCATGGCCAGCGCGGGAATCTCGCCGCCGGTCAGGACGAAATCGCCCAAGCTGTACTCCTCGATCGGGTACAGCTCGGCCAGCCGGTCGTCGATCCCCTCATAGTGGCCGCAGACGACGATCAAGCGGTCCAGTTGGGCAAACCGCTGCGCGTCGGACTGTTGGAAGCGTCGCCCGCTGGGACTCGGCACGACGATGGCGCGCCGCTCGTCGGCCCCCGCGGCGGCCAGAATTCGGTCCAGGGCGCGCGCGATCGGCTCGAGGCGCAGCACCATTCCGGCGCCCCCGCCGAAGGGCGCGTCGTCGGCCCGCTCGGCCCCGCAAAGCTCGTCGAGCAGGTGGTGGTAGCTCACCCTGGCCACCCCGGCCTCGACCGCCCGCCCGACGATCGACAGGCCGACGAACGGCGCGAAGACCTCCGGGAAGAGCGTGAGCACGTCGATCGTGAACATTGCCCAAGTGTTCCGGTTTCTTCGTCGATTTGCTTTTCGGCCGGCGCCTTCGCCGCGCCATCGCGCGCTCGCTTGGCTCAAGCGGGGCGACTTCGAACGGGCCGAGGCCGAACTAACGGCGCTCCTGGTCGACGAGCGCGAAGGCAACGCCCGTACGGGCCCGCCGCGCGAGCGAGCGTTTCTGTTCAACAAGCGCGGGGTCGCGCGCGTCGGGATGCGGCGGCTCGACTTGGCGCGCGCCGACTTTACCGCGGCCCTGGAGTGCGTCGGCGGTTACCCGCCGGCGCTTACGAACCTCGGCAACCTTTTGTTGGAAGACGGGCAGCTCGAAGCGGCCATCGCGCGCTACGAAGCCGCCATCGCCGCCGATCCGGACTACGCGATCGCGTATCTCAATCTGGGCGTTGCGTACAAGCGAGCGGGTCGCGTCGGCGAGTCGGTCCGGGCGCTGCGGCGCGCGCAGCGGATCGAGTTGCCTAGTTTTTTCTCACGCCGGCGTCGACCGTCGTGATTTCCTCCAGATACTCGAATAGCTGTGGAAGCGTGATCTTCTCGAGGGCGGTTCGGGCGTTGATCCGGTTTTCGTCTTCGCCTTCGTCGCGAATGTACGCGCGCGTCTCGACCTCGCCGGCACTCTCGCTGACGAACGACACCGCGAAGCCTCGGCCGGGCATCTCATCGTAAATTCGCATCGTCTGCGGATTCAAAATCTCGATCGAGTGCGCTTGGCTGTGGGCGTCAAAGATCAAGATCTTCAAGTGCTCGAAGTTCGTGACTTCGATCGCTCCCACGACGAAGACGTTCTTGGTGGAAAAAAATTCCTGACCGCGTTTGCTGCGGCTCGAGACTTCGTAAAAGACCCGATGCGCGACGAAGCGGTTAAGAATCTTGCGCAGGGTCGCCAGCGAGGCCAGCGTTTCCGTGCGGTTACCGCGGGTATAAATGATCTTCACGGGCGGACTTCCGTGCTTGCACGCTCCAGCAGGCGAGCCCTGCCGGGAGCCCGCTAGGCAGGCCAAGAGCGGCTCGCAGCCGGAATCTTATCCGGCATGTTTTCGGTCCCCGACATTCTGGTCGTTTCCGTCTTAGCGCTGCTGCTCTTCGGCCCGGACCGCCTTCCAAAAATGATGCGTCAGGCCGGGCGCTTCATGCGCGAGGTCCAGAGCACGTCGAACTCGTTCGTCGCCGAGATGGAACGTGCCGCCGACGTGTCGGACGTCCCCGCGTCGCCGCCGGCACCCGCTCCGGCGCCCGCGCAGGCGACGCCCGTCGCCGAGGTTAGCGACCCGCCAAACGACGCCAAAGCCTGATCACGCGGCGGACGTACGCCTGCGTTTCGGCGTATGGCGGCACGCCGCCATAGCGCAGCACGGCTCCGGCACCCGCGTTGTACGCCGCCAGTGCGAGCCGATAGCGCGTTTCGGGGTCGCGCTGTCGGAAGCGGTCGAGCAGAATTCGCAGCTGCCGGGCGGCGCCTGAAACGTTCGCAACCGGATCGTCGGCATCGACGCCCAGGTCGCGAGCCGTCTGCGGCATCAGCTGACCCAAACCGCGCGCCCCCACGCGCGAACGCGCTCCCGGATTCCAGTGCGACTCGACGAAAATTACCGCCACGAGCAGCCGCGCGTCGAGATTTTGGCGATCGGCCTGCGCGATCGTGACGGCGGCCAAATCGAGCGCGGTTCCGTCGTCCAAACGCGGATTGAAACGCTGCAATGCGCGGGCGTAGAGCGCCAAGATCGGCGTGGAAGGGGGTTGTGCCCACGCGCAGACCGGCGGCGTAAAGCCGAAGATCGTCACCGCGAGGAAGGCCAGGGTGCGCTTCACGCCGGAGCAAGTGCCCGGCGAACGTGAATTTGAGGCCCGTGCCAACACCTGCGGGCAGATCGGCGCTCTATAACGTGTGATGACGGTAAGGACCGAACTGATCGAGGCGGCGCGCCGCGGGTCCGCCGCCGACGTGGAATCGTTGATCCGCGACGTCTGGCCGCACGCCTTTCGAATCGCGTCGGGCATTTTGCACGATCGCGCGCTCGCCGAAGACGCGGCGCAAGAAGCCTGCGCGAGCGTTTACCTCACCATCGCCAAGCTGCGCCGCGTGGATGCTTTCAAAGTGTGGTTCTACCGAATCGTCGCCCGCCAGGCGCTGGCGGTCCGGCGGCGCAGCCCGTCGGCCGTCGCGCCCTTCGAGCCGGCCGTGGGTGACGCCCGCGAGTTCGAGCG
>DATCGB010000250.1:0-2690 GCA_036509155.1 Candidatus Tumulicola sp.
CGAATCCGCCGGCAATCAGATCGGGCAGTTCAAGTACTTCTAGGAGCCTGTAGGGGTATGACGATTTTCGGATCCGCGCCGAATTTTGTTCGGAGACAAGGCGCGAAGAGGGAGCGAAGCCGGAGCTTCGTGACCGAGGAGCAACGAAGTATCCGGACAAAAGGCGGCGTGGAGACGGAACTCGGTCATACTCCTACAGGCTCCTAGTCCGACGGACTTCTAAGGGCATCGTGCTGATTCGTATCATCGCGGTCGACCGCGTGCGTTCGAGTTACGTGGCCGCCGCCTGCGCTGATTTGCGCAAACGGCTCGCGCCCTATCATCCGTACGCCGAAGTCGAAGTGCGGCCGGGCGACGGAAAAGACCCGCGCGCCGCGATGCACGACGAATCGGCGCGCATTCTCCGCCACCTGCGCGCCGACGACCGAGTGTGGCTGCTGGAACGCAGCGGCACGCAGCTTACCAGCCCCGCACTTGCGGGCCGCCTCGAGGAGGCCGGTCGCAGCGGCGCGCGCCGACTGACCCTCGTCGTCGCCGGAACCTACGGCGCGGACGCGGCACTGCGGATGCGCGCCGAGTTTCTGTGGTCGCTTTCCGAACTGACCTTCCTGCACGAGTGGACGCGCATGCTCGTGCTGGAACAACTCTACCGCGCGGCGAAGATCGCTCGGAATGAACCCTACCATCACTGAACCGTCGGCACGCGTGTTGAGCGCGTTGGGCGACGCGCTTTCGGCCGCCGCCCGCGCGCTCTATCCGGACGCCGCGCCGGCGATCGCGTCATTCGAAGCGCCGCGCCGACCGGAGTTCGGCGATTTCGCAACCAACATATCGTTCGCGCTGGCCAAGGCTGCGCGGCGTTCGCCGCAAGAGGTTGCTAACTCGCTGGTCGAGAGCGCGCGCGAACGTTTCGCCGGCCAGGACGTTTTTTCGTCGATCGAACCGGTGGCGGGCTTCGTTAACGTGCGCCTCGCGCCGGCGGTATGGCAAAACGAACTCGTTCGCATGACGACGCGGCTCGATCCGCAGCTGCAGTCGCCCCCGCCCGTCCGCGAGCGCGTCTCGCTCGAATTCGGAAGCGCCAACCCGACCGGCCCGCTGGTCGTCGTGCAGGGCCGATCGCTGTCCGTCGGCGACGCGCTGGCCAACGCGATGCGTTTTTGCGGATACGACGTCTTCACCGAGTGGATCATTAATGACGCCGGCGCGCAAATCGAACGGCTGGCGCGTTCGCTCTACGCGCGCTACCGGCAGATCGGCGATCCCGCGTTCCCGTTTCCGCAAGACGGGTACCCCGGGGACTATCTGGTGCCGATCGCCCGCGCGATTGCCGGCCGCGACGGCGAAAAATGGGTCGCCGCTCCCGAACCGGAGTGGCTGCCCTTCTTTGAAGCGACCGGACGCGACGAAATCGTCGCCGGGCAGCGGCGGACCGCCGAACGCTTCGGCGTTCGCTACGATCTCTGGCAAAGCGAAAAAGAACTGCACGACGACGGGCGAATTCGTGAGGGTATCGGGCGCCTGCACGAACTCGGTCTGACGTACGAAAGCGACGGCGCGACGTTCTTCCGCACGACCGCGTTCGGCGACGACAAGGATCGGGTGGTCGTGCGCGGCGACGGGCGCCCGACCTATTACGCGCTCGACGTCACGTACCACTACGAAAAACTTCGGCGCGCCGACCGCGTGATCGACATCCTCGGCCCAGACCACCACGGCTACATCCCGCGCCTCAAAGCGCTGGCCGCGGCCCTGGGTTACCCCGGACGGCTCGAGGCACTGATTTCCGGACAGATTACGCTGATGCGCGGCGACGAGCAAGTCAGCATGAGCAAACGCGCCGGGCAGATCGAAACGCTCGACGACGTTCTCGACGAGGTCGGCAACGACGCGGCGCGTTTTTTCTTCGTCATGCTCTCGCCCGAGTCGCCGCTGACGTTCGATCTAGCGCTGGCGGTGGCACAGAACAACGACAATCCGGTCTACTACGTGCAATACGGTCACGCGCGGATCGCGTCGGTGCTGCGCAATGCCGGGGCGATCGATCCGCAGGCCGGCGGCGACGAAACTTCGGCCGCGCGCCTCGTCCACCCGACCGAACTCGGCTTGATTCGCCGGCTGGTGGAGTTTCCGCACGTCGTCGAAGGCGTGGTCGAGCATCTGGCGCCGCACCGGCTCGCACGCTACGCGCGCGACGTCGCGGCCGACTTCCACGCGTTCTACACCGAGTGTAAGATTCTCACCGACGATGCGCCGACGCGGCACGCGCGGCTGATGCTCGCGCTGGCAACCAAGGACGTACTCGCGCGCGCGCTCGCAATACTCGGCGTGAGCGCGCCGGATTCCATGTAACTTAAAATGGCGGGGGCCGCGGCGCGCAGAAGGTCCGGTGCGTGAAAAAGGTTTCGCCGCCCCAGGTCCGCCGGGTCGTGCAGCTGTGGCAGCAGGCGCGCTGGCGCGAGGCCGAAGCGGCGCTGCTAGAGGTGCCGGCGGCGGACATGCGCGGCGAGGCGCTTCTTCTCAAGGCACGCCTGCTCATGGTGCGCGACCCGGCGGCCGCCGTAGCCTTCGCCGGCTCGTTGCTGCAAGGCCGCCAGAGCCCCCATTTTCGGATCGAAGCGCTGATCGTCTTAGGCAACGGCCTTTCGCAAATCGGCCAACACGCCGAAGCCGAGGAACGTTTTTCGCGC
>DATCGB010000251.1:0-3026 GCA_036509155.1 Candidatus Tumulicola sp.
CGACGCTCGCGTATCAAGGGTACGGCCGCGGCCTCGACGTCGCGTATCTGCGCGGCATGTGCGACGCCGCGACCGGCGGTCTGGAGCCGGACGTAACGCTGCTCGTCGACGTTCCGGTCGAAGTCTCGTTGCTGCGGACCGCCGCGCGGGGGCGGGCCGTCGACCGGCTGGAGAACGAGGACGCGGCGTTTCACGAGCGGGTGCGCCGCGGGTATCTTGAGCTGGCGCGATCGCCGCGTCACTTCGTCGTAGACGGGACGCTCGCGCCCGACGAACTTGTGCAACTCGCGGCGAACGCTTTGGATCGATGAACGCGCCGCTCCAGTTCGACGTCGCCGGCGCCGAAGGCGCGAAACGGTACTTCGGCGCGCTTACGCGCGCGACGCTGGCGCACGGGTATCTCTTCGCCGGTCCGCCCGGCGTAGGCAAGAAGACGTTCGCGCGGCGATTGGCGCAGTCGCTGCTCTGCGACGCGCTCAAGGACGGGGTGCTCGGTTACGACGGAACCTGTCCGTCGTGCGCGATGTTCGCCGCCCGCCAGAACGCTCGTCATCCCGATTTTCTGGAGTACGAGGGCGCGCTAAAGATCGGCGATGCCGGCGCGTCCAAGGGCTTCTTCGAAAGCGAGGAGATGACGTCGCGCGACGTCGTTCATCATCTCTCGATGCAGTCGTACGCGGGAGGCATGCGCGTCCTGCTCCTGGGCGACGTCGATTTCGCCAGCCCGGCGGCCGCCAACGCGCTGCTGAAGTTTTTGGAAGAGCCCCCGCGCGGCGTAACGATGATCTTGACCACGTCCGCTCCCGGGCGCCTGCTGGAGACGATTCGCTCGCGCCTGATCGAAGTGCGGTTCCCGTTGCTTTCGAAGGTTGACGTTCGCGACGTGCTCGTCCGGCTGGGTTACGGCGAAGCCGACGCCGATCGCGGTTCCGCGCTCGGCGGGGGAAGCGTTTCGCGTGCGGTCGCGACGTTGGCAAGCGGCGAGGAATCGTTGCGCGAACAAGTCGCCCGCTGGTTCTTCGAGAGCGTGGACGGAAAAACGCCCGAACAGTCTTGGGCGACGCGCGAAACGTTGGACGAGGGCCTCGAAACGATCAAAATGCTGGTGAGAGACTGGATCGTCGGCGGCCCGGCGGGCGGCGGCTCGACGACGCCGATTGCGATCGACTTCGCCGAACGTTTGCGCGAGCTGCCGTCGCCGAGCGCCGGCGCCGCCGCGCACCTGCTAGCGAAACTCGACGACGCCGCGCGGCTGGCGCGCACCAACGTGAGCGCGGCGATGGTAGGCGAACTCGTTCGAATGGAACTGTCGCGGCCTGGGCTTACCAGAAGCGCGTGAAGGCGACGTCGTCGTACTGTTTGGCAAACGGGAAGGCGAGATAGGCCAGAACGATCGCGCGTACGGCGGCCGCGACCAGTTGCCACAGCAGCGGCGAAAGATGCACCAGCAGGTACGGCAGAACCATTGGGACGAGAACGTACCACAGCCCGAAGAAAACGATCGCCAGGATCACCGAAGCCACGACGTTGGCGCGTACGCCGCGAATCGAGGCCGCAAGCGCCATCTGGCCGGGCAGTCCGCCGATCGCCGCGGCCGGAATCGTGTAAATCAGGAAGAATGCGGCGACCGCGCCGAGCACGAGGCCGACCGAACCGCCCAGCGCACCGAGGAACGAGCCGACGTACGAGGCGACCCACACGACGAACTGAAAACCGATCGCGGCCAGCGCGATTCCTCCGAATTTGGTTCGCGACTCTTCCCAGGCTTCGTCGAACGAGCCGCGCCGGCCGCGCCAAATATTGCTGGCTTGAACGATGGCCACGCCGAAGGCCCACAGATAGACGAGCTGGACCAGCATCCCGAATAGACCGGCTCCGCCGCCGCCCAGCGAGTCGGTGAAGAGCGGCGTGATGCGCTGGACCAGCAGGTCGACGACGGCCGCCAGAAGCGGGACCGCGAGGATCGAGAGGTGGGTGAACAGCAGCGGCACCGCGCGCGCGTACATCGCCAGGTCTAAACGCCGGATCGCCGGCGGCATTAAAAGCGCGCCTCGTCGAGCGCGTGACGGCACGTGCAGTCGGCATCGACCGCGATTCGCGCGACGATCTCGGCGATCGCGTCGTTGAGGTGCCGATTGTTCCGGTTGAAGACTTCGATCACGGCGTCGCGCGAAACGGGGGCCATCCCCTCGAGTCCGACGTCGTAATCGGTGATCAGCGAAACGTTGACGTAGCACATCTCGAGTTCGCGCGCCAGGTAGCATTCCGGGTATTGCGTCATGTTGACGACTTCCCACCCTTGGCTTTGAAACCACTTCGATTCCGCGCGCGTCGAAAATCGCGGACCCTCGATGACCGCGACGGTGCCGCGACGATGCGTCTCGATGCCGAGGGACTCGAGTGCGGCGATGGCGATCGGCCGCAGCGTCGGACAGTAAGGATCGGCGAAGCTGACGTGCGTCGTTCGCGGCCCCGAGTAGAAGGTATCCGCGCGCGCCTTCGTCCGATCGACGACTTGATCGCACACGACCATCGACCCAGGGGCAACCTCTTTCTTGAGCGATCCGGCCGCCGTCGGTCCGAGGATCCAGCGCACGCCCAGCGATTTCATTGCGTAGACGTTGGCGCGGTAGTTGATGGACTGCGGCGGAAAGCGATGATCCTTGCCGTGACGCGGCAAAAACGCGACGCGCTTTCCGGCAATTTCACCGACGGATACCCGATCGCTCGGCGCTCCGTACGGGGTTTCGATCCAGGCTTCGTCCGCACCGTCGATGAGCGAATAGAACCCCGAACCTCCGAACACGCCGATATCGGCGCTCAACGACTTTTCCATGCGCGGTCTTTTTTCGAGGTAGCCGCCGCGTCCCCTCGAACGTCGCCGGCGATGCGCCACGCCGTTGTAATTGCACTCGTTTGCACGACTTTAGCCGCGTGTGCCAAGACCGCGCCGTCGGAAACGGCCGGCGGGCGTCATTCCTGGACGGTCGCACACGTTTTGCGGATCGCGGCTCTCTCGGATCCCA
>DATCGB010000252.1:0-7349 GCA_036509155.1 Candidatus Tumulicola sp.
TGGCAGCTGCGACTTCCGCGCGTCGCCATCGCGGCCACGGTCGGAGCGTCGCTCGCATTGTGCGGGGCGATGCTGCAAGGTATGCTTCGCAACCCATTGGTCGATCCGTACCTCACGGGGGTCAGCGCCGGGGCGGCCGCCGCGATCGCGATTGCGATTCTCATCGGCGTCGCCGCACCATTTACGCCCGCGATTGGATTCGTCGCCGGGCTCGGGGCGGCGCTGCTGGTCGCGGCCCTCGCCCGGCGTGGAAGCGGCATCGATTCGAACCGGCTTATTCTCGCCGGCGTCTCGCTGTCGACGTTGTTTGCGGCGATCGTTACGCTGGCGATCGTGCGCGCACAATCGAACGACTACGCTAGCGCGATCGTCGCGTGGCTGGCCGGATCGATGGCCGGCCGCGGCTGGCACGACCTCGCCACCGCGGCGCCGTACGCGGCGGCCGGCGTGCTGCTCTCGATTTGGACGGTCCCGTCGCTCAACGCGCTGCGCGTCGGCGACGTACGCGCCCGGACGGTCGGCGTCGACGTGGATCGCGCGCAATGGACGATCCTCGCGTCGTCGTCGCTGTTGGCGGCCAGCAGCGTCGTTCTGGCCGGTCTGGTGGGGTTTATCGGACTGATCGTGCCGCATATCGCGCGCCGCCTGGTCGGATCGGACGCGCGCGCGCTGCTGCCGGCGTGCGGCGCGATCGGTGCCGCGCTCTGCATGCTCGCCGACGCCATCTGCCGCTCGATCGTCGCCCCGGCCGAGCTGCCGATCGGCGTGCTGCTCGCCTTCATCGGCGTACCCGCGTTTCTCTATCTCTACCTCCACGGCGAGCGGGCGCGATGATCGAACTGCGCGACGTCGCGCTCGAAATCGGCGGGGGCACGTTGCTCGAAAAGATCGACGCACGGTTTGCACCGCATGAGTTCGTGGCGATTCTCGGTCCGAACGGCGCCGGAAAAACGACCTTGCTGCGGGCAATCGCCGGGCTGCACGCGCCCGCTCGAGGCAGCATTCGGATCGCCGGCGCGGAGGTTACGCGCCTGAACGCGACGGAGCGCGCGCTTCGGGTTGCCTTCGTCACGAGCGACGAGGTCTTGCCCGACGCGCTGCGCGTGCGCGACGTCGTCGCAATCGGCCGCTTCGCGCACCATCGCTGGTGGCAGTGGCGCGAGTTAGCGGACGACGACGAGGCGATCGATCGCGCGCTGGAAGCGGTCGGGATCGCCACGTTCTCCGAACGGTTATTTTCGACGTTAAGCAGCGGCGAACGCCAGCGCGCCTGGATCGCGCTGGGCCTAGCGCAAGAAACCCCCGTCCTGCTGCTTGACGAGCCGACCAGCCACCTCGACGTGCGCGTCGCGCACGACATTCTCGGGCTGCTGCGCGCCCTGGCGCGCGCGGGCAAGACGATCGTCTGCGTCCTGCACGACCTCAACGACGCGGCCGCCTATGCCGATCGCATCGCGCTGCTGGGGGAGCGGCGAATGCTGTGCGCCGATCCGCCCGACGTCGTGCTCGCCAGCAGCCTGCTGGAGCGCACGTATGGCATCGGGATGGAACGCGTGAAGCTGGCCGACGGGCGGCTGCGGGTCTTTGGCAGACGAACCTGAGCCGCCGGCTAGCGGGGGTGGAGAACGCGGACGTCGGTGCCGAGGACCCAGCCGCGGTGGTTGCGATGGGGGCCGCTGACGACGATCACCCCGACGGCGTCATCGGGCGAGTTGAGCAAGCGCGGAAGGACGAAGCCCTGGACGCACGACTCGATCGTCGCCCGCGTGCCCTGGCCGACCAGCCAAGCGTGCGGCAGCAGTTGCTTGGCCTCATCGAACGACGCCGCGTTATAGTCGCGCAAACGAAAACGCGAATCCCACACGAGCACGTCGGGATCGTCGGCATCGCTGTACAGCACCACTCGTGCACCGCGATGCAGCTTACATTGGGCCAGCGCCGGCGGGGCGAGGGCGGTCGTGACGAGCAGCAACAGCAGCAGCGCGATCGGCAGCCTACGCATGCGGCGCCTCCACGTCGTTAATGCGAACGACCAGGATCGCCAAATCGTCGCGCAAACGGTTTCCGGCCACCGCGCGGACTTGGGCGACCAGGCCGTCGGCCAGCGCTTGGGCGCCGCGCGGCGACCGTTCGATTAGCCGCATCGCGCCGGTTTCGTGCAGCAAACTCCCCGACCTATCGCGCGCCTCGGTCAAGCCGTCGGTCGCCAAAACCAACGCATCGCCCGCTTGCAAGTTCACGGTGCGCGTTTCGAACGGCTCTTCCATGACGCCCAGCACCGGGCCGGTCACCGCGAGTTGACGCACGTTATCGGAACGTCGAAGAAAGGCCGAATCGTGCCCGGCGCTGGCATATCGCAGCTCGAACGTGTCGGTGTCCAAAAAACCGACGAACATCGAAACGAACAGGTACGGATTGCTCACACCGCGCGAAAACTGGGCGTTGAACTCGGCCAAGATGGCGCCCGGGTCGCGGTGTCGCAGCGCGATTCCGCGAATCGTGAATTTGATAAAGGCCGTAAGAACCGCCGCGTCGATGCCCTTGCCGCTGACGTCGGCGATCAAGAGCAACGCGACGTTATCGGAAAGCCGGTAGACGTCGAATACGTCGCCGCCGACGGCCAAGTGGCTGCTCGCCGCGCGATAGGCGGTTCCGACCTCGCAGTGCGGCAGCGGAACCGACTCGCTGCGATACGCTCGCTGCAGCGTTTCGGTCGTCGTCCGCTCCTCCTCGAGTTCGCGGTTGAGCCGGCTGCGAAATGCGTTGAACAAAATCGCCAGCAACCCGAAGAGCAGCAGCCAGAACGCGCGCACGTACGACGTGCGGGCCAACTGAGCTTGCGTACTGCGCGCGAAGGTTTCGTTGGCCGTCTCCAGCTCGGCCCGAATTGCCGCCACGATGCGCGTCTCGTAATCCGAGAATACTTTGTTGCGCTTGTCGATTTCGGCCAGGCGATCGTTGGGATGTTGCAACAGCGGCGTCGCGACCTCGCCGCGCCATTGGCTTTGGATCCGCGCGTATTCGGTCAGGAGCTGCGCGACCCGCACCAAACGTTCGGGTTCCAGCGCGTCGCGAATCGACCGGGCCTTGGCGTCGTAGGCGACCGCCGCCGAACGGTATTGGTCGACGTAGAACGAGTCGTGCGTCAGCGAGTAACCGCGCAAAACGTTTTCTTCGACGATTTGCAGCCTCAGGAGTTCCTCGAGCGCGATCTGTGCGGTTTGGATTCTCGACTGACGCGAGAACGTGTCGGCAATGCTCGCCCGCGTCTGAAAGGCGCCCTGGACGGCGATCGCGAGCGCCACGAGCAAAAATGCCGTCAGCAGCAGCGTGCCGGTGACGCGCGCGAGTGGGGCAAAGGTCCTCACGGGAGCAGCAAGCTCCTAGGTTTTGGGATACGTCCCTCCGAACGGGATCGACGGCATGGCAACCAGCGTCGATCCTGGAATTTTCAAGTCCTACGACGTCCGCGGAATTTATCCGGCCGAATTGAACGACGACGTCGCTTACGGCATCGGGCGGTGCTTCGCGGCGATGCTTGGGGCCAAGCAGATTGCGGTCGGCCGCGACATGCGCCCGTCCGGCCAAAAACTGTTCGACGCATTGGCGCGCGGCGCGACCGAATCGGGCGCCGACGTCCTCGACATCGGCTTGGTCTCCACCGACGCCCTGTATTTTGCGGTAGGAAAGTTCGGCTTGGACGGCGGCGTGATGATCACCGCCTCGCACAATCCGGCCCAGTACAACGGGATGAAGTTCACGCGCTCGCAGGCGCAGGCGATCTCGCTCGACACCGGTTTGGCGGACATTCGCGATCGCCTGGTGGCCGGCGATCTTCCGCCTAAGGCCGCCCGAGCCGGCGTCGTTACGCGGCGCAACGTCCTCGACGACTTTGCCGAACACTGTCTGTCGTTCGTCGACCGAACGAAGATCAAGCCGCTGAAGATCGCCATCGACGCCGGAAATGGGATGGCCGGCGAGACGGTTCCGCACGTGTTCAAACAACTCGGGTGCGAGGTTATTCCGCTCTACTTCGAACTCGACGGCAACTTTCCAAATCATCCGGCCAGCCCGATCGAACCCGAAAACATGGTCGACGTGCAGGCCGCGGTGATAAAACACGGCTGCGATCTCGGTGTCGCTTTCGACGGCGACGCCGACCGGATGTTCGTGGTCGACGAGAAAGGGAGCCTCATCGACGGCAGCACCGTAACGGCGCTCGTGGCGCTAAACACGCTCAAAAAATATCCGGGTGCGCGAATTCTCTACAACGTCATCTGCAGCCGCAGCGTACCCGAGCTGATCGAAAAGGCCGGCGGCATTCCGATTCGGTCGAGGGTCGGACACTCGATCATCAAAGCCGTAATGCGCGAACGCGACGTCGTCTTCGGAGGCGAACATAGCGGGCACTTCTACTTCCGCGACAACTGGTATGCCGATTCGGGCATGATCGCGTTTCTCCAGTGCCTCGAACTCTTCAGCGAAGCGAATCGGCCGGTCAGCGAGACGATCGCGCCGATCGACACGCGCTTTCGCTCGGGCGAGATCAACAGCGTCGTCGAAGATATTCCGGCGAAGCTGCGGCAGATCCAAGAGCGCTACCGGGACGCCGAGATCGATCGCCTCGACGGCGTCACGCTCTCCTATCCGAGCTGGTGGATGAACGTCCGGCCGTCGAATACCGAGCCGCTGCTGCGCCTCAACGTCGAAGGCGACACGCAGGAACTCATGGAGCGGCATCGCGACGAGGCCCTCTCGCTAATTCGCTCGTAACCGTTCGTCGATGAGTAAGGTCGACACCGAGGCCATGCGCCGCTACGAGCGCGCGCGCGACGATCTGGTCGCGCGTCTGGCGGTTCTCGAGGACCTGCTCGACCCGCAGCGCCGCGCCTCGGTGGCCGACAGTCGATTGCGGCTCGAACGCGGAAAGTTCGTCCTCGCCGTCGTCGGCGAGTTCTCGAGCGGCAAGTCGTTTCTTTTGAACGCGCTGCTCGAGAAGTTCCGCTACGAGGAGATCGGCGGCACGCGTCAGGTCGTCGGCCTTCTCGCCACCGACATCAACCCCTCGACGGCAACGATTACGGAGCTCGAATACGGTCCGCAAGACGAAGCGGCCGCGCGCTACGAAGACGGCCGCGTCGAACGGATTCCGCTCGACGCGCTCAACCGCTTCGTTGCGGTCGGCCGCGATGCCGCCGGCGCTCTGCACGACGCCAGCAAGAAGGAACGCGACGCACCGGTTCGCGTAACCGTAAAAGCCAATTCGCCGTTTCTGGAGCGCGGTTTTCTCGTCGCCGATACGCCCGGTCTGGCGTCGATCAATCCGGCGCACCGACGCGCCACGCTGCGATTCTTGCCGACGGCCGATGCCGTGCTGTACCTGATCGACACGCAGCAGCCGTTTACCGAAGGCGACGCCTCGTTTTTGGGCATCGTCCGCGAACACATCGATTCCATCTTTATCGTCCAGACGAAGATCGACGTATGGCGGCAGTTGCAGAACGACGGCCGCCCCGCCTGGGAACATGCCTACGACCGAATCGCGCGCCTGGCGGCGGTTCACGCGCCGGGAACGTACGTCTACGCACTCTCGGCGCGCCAGTACGCACAGGGCAAACTCGACGCCGACCGCGCCGCGATCGAGCAAAGCCGGTTCGAACCGTTTTTGGCCGCGCTGGACGCGTCGCTCATCACGCGCACGGGTCGGGCCCGGCTGCTGCGCGCAAGCGAACGGGCCGGTGCGGCGGCGGCCGACGAAAGCGCGCAAATCGACCGCGACCTCGCCATGCTGGCGCTCGACCCTGCGGCGCTGGCGGTCGCGCGCGCGACGGTCGTACCGCACCTGCAGGCTCTCGACGAGCGCGCGCACGCGCAACGGGACGCGCTCCTGGCAGAGGGCTTGGCCGAACGACGAACGCTGGACGAGCGCGGGCGAGCCCTGGCCGACGATCTCGAGCGCAGCCTCGCGCAAGCCTTCGATACCGCCGACGTCGCGCGTTTACGCGACCGCGAGCGCCTGAACCTGATCGTCGATCGCGTCGTTGCCCGCGTGGCGGGCGAGTTCGCGCGAAGCGTGTCCGCGGCGGTGATGGACGATATCGACGCCGGGCTCGAAGGCGCGCGCGCGCCGCTCGCGCTTCGCTGGCTGCCCAACGATGCCGCGGCCCACGCTTTTGGCGCCGAACCCGGCACGAGTCTTTGGAGCGGCGACGTACGCGCGGCGATTGCCGCCACCATCGTCCTCGAAGCCATCGGCGGACCGGCCATCGGACTGGTTGCGGATATCGCGGCCCGATTTACCGCCCGCCCGCCCGGAGCCTACATGAAGCGCGAGCTGCTGGCCGACCTGCGCGCGGAAATCTTTCCGCGTCTACGTAAGGAAGTTTCGGCGTTTTCGGCTCGCGTCGGCGCCCGGCTGCAGCATCTCTACGACGACCTGGCGCAAACAATCGCGCGCGCCGTCGTTGCCCGGCGCGACGCCGATCTGGGCAGCATCGAACGGGCGCTGGCGGCGCACGGCGCCGGCACGAGCGCGCCGCGCGCGGCGGCGCTGCGCGCGCGCCGCGCCGCCGTCGAGGCAGCCGCGGCCGGCGCGCGCGGCGTAGTCGCGCCGTTCATCGAGCGAGCGATCGAAATCGAACCCGCGGATCCCGGGCCGGCCGCCGTGCGCGCCGCCCACGCCGAACCCGCCTTCGATCCCGCGTTCGATCCATCGTCCTACAACCGCGGACTGCGGCCCGAGCGCTGGCGCGTCGCCGTCCTTGGGGCGCTGCGACGCGGCAAGTCCAGCCTGATCAACGCCTTTGCCGGGCGAGCGGTGCTGAACGACGACGTTGCCGGAAGCGTCCGGTTTCCCATTCACGTTCGCTACGGCGCACGCGAGTCGGCCTACGCCTTGGGCGACGGTGGGGAATGGTCCGAGATTGCGTTCGATCGGATCGCCGAGGCGGCCGGCTCGAGTGCCGTGCTGGTGCTAGTTCCGTGGACGCTCCCGCGCGAGCTGGTCCTGGTCCATGCCCCGGCCTTCGATACCGGTGACGCTCACGCCGACGACGTCAACGTCGTCGTTGCTAGCCACGCGAGCGAAGTGCTGTGCCTATTTTCGCGTCAGCTTTCCGATCGGGAACTCGATTTATACGAACGCGTCGCAGAGTTCGGACGCCCGATGCTCTTCGCGCACACGATCGCCGATAACGAACGGCCGAACGAGCGCCGCCACGTCGTCGAGCTCGCGCGCGAATATTTGACGGCCCGCAACGTCCCGGTCGAGCGTATCTTCGTCGTGTCGGCGCACGAGTACGACGCCGCTCGCGAGGCCGGGCGGGCGCCGGCCGGCTGGAACGAAACGC
>DATCGB010000253.1:0-4190 GCA_036509155.1 Candidatus Tumulicola sp.
CGCGCGCGGTCGCGTCGTTCCCGCAACGCAGTTCGAGTTCGCCGCGCGCGGCGTGATAGAACGGGTACTCGGCGAGCCGATCCAGGCCGGCGATCGCATCGATGGCTTTCAGTCCGCGCTGCGGCCCGTCCAGTTGTGCGACGGCGATCGCCCGATTGAGATCGACGATTGGTGACGGCGCGATCGCCATAAGCGTGTTATATAGCGACACGATCGCAGCCCAGTCGGTCTCTTCGAAACGTGAGGCAGAAGCGTGCACCGACGCGATTGCGGCCTCGACGTGATAGCGGCTCACCTCGGAGCCGCTGGCCGATCGCTCCAGCCACATCCGGCCTTCGTCGATCGCGTTGCGGTCCCAGAGCGACCGGTCTTGATCGAGCAGCGGGCTGAGATCGCCGGAGGCATCCAGGCGGGCGGGCAAACGAGCGGCGTCGAGATACATTAACGCGCACAGCGCCAGCGTTGAGGGCGTGCGGCCAAGGGGATGTTCGGCCAGCAGTCGCGTGAGCCGAATCGACTCGCGGCACAGATCCGTCCGAACGACCGCGCGAGCGGATGCGCCGTGGTACCCCTCGCTAAAAATCAGATAGAGCGCGCGCTGCACCGCCGGAAGCCGAATGCGAAAATCGGCGGCGTCGGCAATGTCGAACAGCGTGCCCGACTGCGTCAGCGCGCGCTTCGCCCGGCTCAAGCGCTTCTCGACCGCGGCCTGGCGGCTGACGAAAGCGCTCGCAATCTCGCGCGCGCCGAAACCGCCGGCCAACTGCAGGACGAGCATCACTTGGGCCGTCTCCGCGAGCCGCGGATGGCAGCACGAGAACATCATGCGCAGTTGATCGTCCGCAATGCCGTTCGGGTCGAAAATTTCTTCGACCGCGTTGCTCAGGGTCCACTCGGTTTGCAGCAGGCGCCCTAAATCGGGGGCAAACGTCCGCGCCGTGCGTTCGCGGCGCAATACATCGAGGGCGCGATTCTTGGCCGTTTTCATCAGCCAGGCGGACGGGTTCTCGGGAACGCCGCGAAGCTTCCACACTTCCAAGGCGCGGCAGAAGGCGTCTTGGACGACGTCTTCTGCCAGCGCCAGGTTGTGAAGACCGAACGCGCGCGTGAGCGTGGCAACCATGCGACCGGCCTCGCGGCGGAAGAGATGGTCGCTCGGCTCCATTCACATATCCATCTTCATGATCGGGCGGATCTCGACGGCGCCGCCCGCTTCGAGAATTGGGCAGCCGTCGGCGAGCGTAGCCGCATGCGTCAAACTGTCGGCTTCGATCAACGTGAACCCCCCGACCAAATCTTTCGCTTCCGCGAACGGGCCGTCGGTAACCGGGCGACCCTTGCCGGTGACCACTTTGCCCTCGGCTTCGAGCGGTTGGCCGGGGTCTTTCAAGTTGCCGCTGGCCGTCAGGTCTTTCATCCAAGCGTGCCATTTTTGCATGATTTGCTGGGACTCTTCGGGACTGCCGCCGCGCCGGCCGCCGCGGTAGAGGTAGATAAATTCGCTCATGTCGTGCCTCCTGGGAGAGTGTTGTGCCGCCTAGACGTTCGAACGGCCGCAAAACGGACATTCTCCCGGAAAAAGTTTCCTACAAGACCGCCAACGGGCGGCCCGTCATCGATACGAGCGGCGCGCGCCGCAATAGTACGCGCAGATGGAAGACCGCGCAGACGGCGGCCACCACGACGGCGGTGACGAAGCACCAGAAGGCGATCGCGTTGAGCGCCTGCGCGACGGCTGCATAGCGGGCCGGATCGGACGTGGGGCCGCCGACGGAAACGTACGTGTGCGCTTTTAGTGCGAAGGCCGAGACGGTCAGCATAATGAGGTTCGTAAAAAGCAGCGTGCCCGAGCGCAGACGAGTCAGGTCGGGACGGATTAAGTTGATGCATCCTTGCAGAATGCGTGCCACGGCAATCGCGACGAACGCCGTCAGAACCGTGTGCCAGATCGGAGCGAGCGCCAACGGCGCGAGGGCTGCGGGCACGCCGCCCGATGCGAAATGCCAAAACGTGTTGCGCACGCCCGGCAAATCCATCACCCAACTCAAGAACAGCGCGTTGAAGAACATATCGACGCCCGTGCTGAAGCGGGAGATCGGCGCCGCGCCTTGCGGAACGGGAAGTTTGCGCGGATCCCACCGCGCGGGCCACCCGGCCCCGACCCGCTCGCGGATTGCGAAGATCAGCGTGACGACGCCGATAATCCAAAAAATGCTCGTCCAAAGGTTTCCCCACGCCATGAAGTACGGGCCGATACGGCCGGCGGAGATTGCGAGAAATGCAGCGGCGACGATCTCGAGGCCGATCGCGATCGACAGTACCAACTTGAGCGTACTGACGTAGTACGGAAAGATGGCCGGACCGATCAGGTATTGATGTTTGAGATAGCGCGCGGCCGCGAGCTGCGGCGGCCCGTAGTTCACGAGCACCGCGCTTTGCTCGTCGAGCGTCAGCGGTCGCCCCAGCGCGGCTTCTTTTTCTTCCACGACGGATTGAATCTCGTCGGAAAGCTCCGCAACGATGTCCGACTGCTGCGCTTGCGGCAAATATTGTTTCACCGCGTAAAGATAACGATCGAGAAGTTCCACGGTCCTAGGCCTCCAAATGCTTGAGAACGGCGAGATGATGCGAGATGCTGATGGTCGTTCCGAAAATGTTCACGATCGTCGTTATACCTCCGCGAGAATGCGATCGAGCGATGCGTTGATGCGGCGCCACTCGTCCAGGAGCTGCTCGAGCATCGCCGTGCCCTCGGGCGAGAGGCGATAGAAACGCTTGTTGCGCTTGTTCTCCTCGCGCCACTCGCTGTTGAGCAGTCCCTGGCTCTCGAGCCGCCGCAGGAGTGGATAGAGGGTGCCCTCGTCGATTTCCAAGCCGTGATCGTGCAGGGCTTTGCGCAGCGTGTACCCGTAATGCTCGCCGCGCAGGTGGGCCAGCACCGCCAGGGTGAGACAGCCGCGACGCAGCTCCAGACGAAGATTTTCGAACAGGTCCGAAGTCACGGACAGTTCGGTGTTTCTAATGCCATGCGCCATATACTATATCGCACACAGTATAGAGTCAAGCCCGATCCAAGGAGTCATCGACCGTTGCTGCTCCTAAGTCACCCATATTGGTTGACAGGCGAATCCGCGTCTGCTAAATTTTTGCCTGAAGGAGGGGAGCGACTATGACGATCGCATGGGCGCCGGCGGTCGAACGCCTCGAACCGGCCGGCGACGCAAGTGCACTCATCGACGTCCGACCCTTGCTGGAACGAATGATTACGGCCTACAGCCCAGCGACGGTCGCGCGTCTCCTGGCCGTTGATAAGTCGACGATCAGCCACTGGGGGCGAGGCAAGCGGGAGATCAGTCCGGCGATGCGCTCGCGCATCCTCGAGATGCACGACGTGCTATCACGCGTCCACCAAGTCTTCAACCCGGTATTGGCCGCTCGCTGGCTGGTTGGCCACGAGCCGTTCTTGGGCGGAGCGCGCCCGCTCGACGTACTCGGACTGCATGGCGCCGCCCCGGTGATCGACGCCCTCGACGCCATCGCGTCGGGTGGATACGCTTGAGACTTTTTCGCGTCTTCCCGTACCTCGCGACCGCCGCCCCGTATGAACCTGGCGGCGTTTTCTTTCGCTCGGCCGGAGGAAGGAATCGCGCCGATTCACCGGCCGGTGCCTATCGCTGCCTCTATGCCGGCGACACCGCGGAGGGCAGCGTTGCCGAGGCGTTTGGGCGTTTCGATACCTGGGACTCGGCGTTGGTCGAGGCCGATCCCGCCACTCCGTTTCTTCCCGGGTCGCGCTTCGCGCTCGCAGCGTTCGATTCGCCCAATGGCCTAGACATTCGTCAGCTCGATGACGCACAAGCATTGCTCGACGAGGCCCTACGACCGTCGCAGGTCATCACGCGAGACCGTAGCATTTCGCAAGCGTGGGCCGCGCGCATTCAAGCAGCCGGACGTTATGCCGGAGTCGCGTGGTGGTCGTATTACGATTCGTCCTGGCACAGTTATGCACTCTGGGATATTGCGCGTCTCAGCTTGGTCGGCTCGCCGAGGATCTTGCGAAATGGCGACGATGAAGTAGCGCGCGCAGCCGCGACGATCGGGCGCCGGCTGATCCGCTGACTCGACGTCGCGCGCGCGATGACCTCCGCGGCCTGCCCGTTTGCCCACGTGTGCGCCAGGCCGAGCGGCGT
>DATCGB010000254.1:0-11960 GCA_036509155.1 Candidatus Tumulicola sp.
GAGCCGATTTCTTGGGAGCAAGACATTCGCGAAGGTCGCTTCCAGAAGCAGATGATCGTGGCGACAATCGTGGCGGCTTCACTGAGCGGGTTCGAGGCCTGGTATTCTCATTACAAAAACAACTTCCGCTACCGCGTCCAATGGACGCCCGTGCTTCTTACGCCGGTGCTGGTGCTGACCGGTATCGCAGCGCTGCGCTGCGTGCGCGTCGCGCATACGGCGTTGCCGGCCGTCTCGGCACTGGCGATTCTCAACGGCAGCATCGGGTTCGGCTTCCACGTACGCGGGACGTTGCGGCGCGCCGGCGGCACCAAGAAGCTCTTGTACAACATCATTTACGGGCCGCCGATTTTCGCCCCGCTGTTGTTCGCCGCGAGCGGATCGCTGGGGTTGTTGGCGAGCTTGCTGCGCCGGGAGGAAGAGCGTTGAGCGCTGGATCGAACCAACCCGATTGCCGTCCGATCGATCCGGCCGGCGGAAAGCCGATCGGACCGCTGCGACAACCTGGTTACTATCCGGGCTTCAGCACGCTCTCACAACGGAATTTTTGGGACGCCAAGACTCGCGAGGTCGTCTCGGATCGCGTCGACAACGTTCCCGCGATCCGGTTCTTTACCCCCGACCAAGCACACCTGCTGCAGGCCGTTTGCGATCGCGTGCTTCCTCAGGACGACCGCGATGAAGCGCGCAAGGTTCCGATCGTTCCGCAGATCGATCGCCGGCTTTACGAAAACGCGTACGACGGCTACCGCTTCGAAGATATGCCGCCCGACCGCGAGGCCTACGCTCGAGGCTTGGAAGCCATCGAAACGATTGCCCGCGAGCGGCACGCGCGCGGATTCGTCGAAATCGGGCCGCGCGAGCAAGAAGAGATTTTGCGTTCGCTGCACGACGGCAAACCGCTGGGCGCAGACGCGATTTGGAAGAGCCTGCCGGTCCAGCGCTTTTGGATGCTGCTCGTTGGCGACTGCGCGGAGGCGTACTACGCGCACCCATGGGCATGGGACGAGATCGGCTTCGGTGGCCCCGCCTATCCGCGCGGATACATGCGTCTTGAGAATGGCGAGCCGGAACCCTGGGAAACGACGGAAGAACGCTACGCGTGGAGCCCTCCGGCAACGTCGGTTTCCGGCGACTACACGCCTGTCGGCGGGACTTGGGAAAATCTCGGTTCTCCGGGCCAAGGAGGGACGCATTGAGATCGCCCCTGTTCGGAAAGTTTCGGCCGCCGAAGGGCGAGCAGCATCGGCTTGGCGCGTTGCAGTACATCGAGGCGCCGATGCGCCGCTTTCCCGAGGGGGAAGTCGTCGACTACGTTATCGTTGGCGTCGGTGCCGGTGGCGGCGTGCTGCTGCAACGATTGGCGCGGGCCGGTTTTCGCGTGATCGGCTTCGACGCAGGCCCGTTTTGGGACACCGAACGCGATTGGGTCAGCGACGAGAAGGGCTCGCACGGACTCTACTGGACGCAGAAGCGCATCACCGCCGGCGAAAACGCGTTGGCGCTGGGCGCGAACAACTGCGGACGAGGCGTGGGCGGTGGCACCGTTCACTGGGCTTCCTTCACGCCTCGGCTGCATCCCTCGGATTTTCACATCCACTCGCTCGACGGCGTCGGTATCGACTGGCCGATCTCGTACGCGGACATCAAGCCGTATTACGAGCTGATGGAGTTGGAACTGCCGGTTTCGGGTCCAGCCTACTACCCGTGGGGCGATCCCCACGGGTATGCGTATGGGCCGCATCCGATGGGCGGCGTGGGAGACGCGCTGATCCGCGGCTGTACCCAGTTGGGCATCGGCGTTTGCGCCGGCGGCCCGGTTGCGATCTTGGAAGGATCGCGTGCCGACCGCCCGCACTGCATTTATCGCGGCTTCTGTATTCAGGGCTGCAAGGTCGGCGCGAAAGCTAGCACCCTAATCACGCATGTTCCCGACGCGCTGGCAAACGGTGCCGAAATCCGGGCGAACTGCATGGTATCGCGCATCGAGCTCGGTCCCGACCGGCGCGCGGCTGGGGTGGTATACTTCGGCGCTGATGGTCGCGAGCATTTTCAGAAGGCCAGAGCCGTGGTGGTGGCCGGCTATTCGATCGAAACGCCGCGGCTGCTGCTCAACTCGGCATGCTCCGGTTTTGAAAACGGGCTGGCAAATTCGAGTGGAACCGTTGGCCGGTATCTGATGGCACAGGCCGGGAACGTCATCATGGGGCGCTTCGAGCAGCCCGTCCGCATGTACAAAGCGCCCCCCGCGCACGCGCTAACCGAGGAGTTCTACGAAACCGATCCTCACCGCGACTTCGCGCGCGGTTTCGCGATCCAGACCGTCGGCCCGTTGCCGATCGCGTTTGCCAAGCAGATGATGGTTGCCAAAGGGGCGTGGGGTTGGGGGCTGCGGCGCGTGATGATGGACTACAATCATTGGGCGGCCTTTGGATTTCTGGGCGAGATTTTGCCTCACGCCGACAACCGCGTGCAGCTGGCAAATGAGCAGGACTGCTTCGGGTTGCCGGTCGCGAAAGTTACCTTCAGTTTGCACGAAAACGATAAGAAGCTCATCGAGTTTGGAAAAAACAAGACGATTGAGGTCATGCAGGCAGCCGGCGCGCAGGAAGTTGCCCAGGAGGCGCGCTATGCGCACCTCGTCGGCGCCGCGCGCATGGGCAAGGATCCGGGAACTTCGGTCGTCGACGAGTTCGGCCGCACTCATGACGTCGCCAACCTGTTCGTCTGCGACGGCAGCATCATGCCGACGCAGGGGTCGGCCAATCCCGGCTTGACGATCATGGCGCTCGCGGCGCGCATCGCCGACTACCTCGTTCGCGAAGGAAGCGACATCTTCACCACCGACGAGCGTAACATGGCGCCGCCGACAATGCACCGCGATCTTTCGCCGCCCGACACCTGGGGACACGGCATGCCGCGCTGGCAGCTGCGCCGATCACCTGAGCGAGCCAAAACGTAAACCGGCCTTCGTCTTTCATTTGTCTACTTGGCCAACACGTCATGGGCGAGGTTTCCATGCTTGCGACCTGCTTCGGCTTCACGATTACTTTGCGGCGCCGATGGCGGGCGCCGATAAGAAGACGGCGGTCGTCCACACGGTTTGCGAGGCGCGCTGCTTAAGAGCCATTTTCGCGGGTATGAATGTGAATATCACGGGCGCCTCATACACTATCGATGGCGGCACGACTAAACAGTCCGGAAGTCTTTAGTGGATCTGATTGTCCGACCTCGACCTCGTCCTCGAGCACAACGCGCTGCGTAGCGGAAGGAGCGCTAAGTTTGCCTGAATTGTTTGGACGCGAATATACGCGAAGTGAGCTGAACCAACGAGTTGGCAGGCTGGATCAAGTCGCCGGCGTGAGCCCAATTGAGTTCGATGACGGCCGCGCGCGCGGCGTTCGCGCATTCGACGTCCGCAGCGGCGGGGGTCTGCGGTTCACGAGCGTCGCAGATCGCGCGCTCGACGTGTGCTCGCTGGAGTTTCGCGGCATACCGCTTGTGTGGCACGGGCCAGGTGGCGTCGCCGCTCCGGCGTACTATGAACCGACCGATGATTCGTTCGACCGAAATTTTTTCGGGGGCCTGCTTACGACGTGCGGATTGAACAACTTCGGTCCTGCGGGCCACGACACCCATGGAAATTTTGGAGTCCATGGCCGGGTGAATCATCTTCCAGCCGAGAACCTAGCCACGCGAACGGTCTGGGAGGGAGACCGATGCACGTTTGAGATTTCTGGGACGATTTCGGAGGCGCAGATGTTCGGGGAAGACCTGTCGCTCCATCGCACGTTGTGCGTCGAACTCGGCGCGAACCGCTTACGAATGCACGACGTTGTCGAGAACCATGGCGGTATGCGGCGCCCGCATATGCTGCTGTATCACTGTAATATGGGTTTTCCGCTGTTGGACGCCGGTTCCCAGCTCGAGGTCACGCACCGTTCGATGCGCCCTCGTGACGAACAGGCCGCGCGTGGGATGGACGACTGGAATCGCGGCGGAACACCCGACCCGTTGTTTGCCGAGCAGGTGTTCGTGCACGAGCCACTCGCGTGTGCCGATGGGTACGCACGGGCCATCATGCTCAATCGCTCGCTCGACGGAGGGCGCGGAATGGCACTCGCGATTGCGTACGATCCGATCGCGCTACCAGCCCTCTTCACCTGGCGCATGCTGGGAGTGAAGACCTGCGTGATGGGCATCGAGCCGGCCAACTGCCCCACGATCGAAGGGCGGATCGAGGCTGGCAAGCGCGGAACCTTGCCATTTCTCGAGCCCGGAGAACGCCGTCGCTACGATCTCCAGTTCGAGGTCCTAGGCGGCGCGGCTGCGATCGACCGCGAGCTCGACATGCTCTATCAGGCTCGCTGATGACACAATCCAAGGTCCCTGACGCCAAGCTTTTTGAAAACGATTGACGTCGAAGCCAATCCGCAGCTTTGATCCGAAGCGATTCATATCGTCGCCAATTTCGGCCTGTAGTGGGCTACCTTCCAAAAAGACGGTCAAGAACCATATCAGCCGAATTTTCAAAAAGCTGCGAATACCGGCGCGCACGGGTGTCGCCGTCTATGCGATTCGTACGGGGATCGCGTAGCGTCGCTCTAAGAGTCAGCGGCGCCGACGCCGCCAAGCTGGTTTCACGCCGCGGGCATGAGCGAGGCGCGCCGGCAGCTCGACCGGTTCGTGGAAGCCTTCGCGAAGACGGCGCCAAAGGCGGTGGCATGCTTCGAAGACGCCTTCTCAGACGCGACAGCGGTGATGTGCCTTCCGGAAAAGTATCACAAGCGCCTACGCTCCACGAACATGCAAGAGCCCTCAACGAAGAAATCCGCCGGCGCGAGCGCGTGGTCCGAATTTTCCCCAACGAGGCCTCAGCGGTGCGCTTGATCGGCGGTTGCTAGCAGAAAAGGCGGAAGCTTGGCAAGAACGGATCTACCTCGACATGCAAGACTTCCGCGAGTGGGCGGCGCGACGAGAGGAGCAGACCGTCGACGTCGCGCTATCGCTCGCGAGCTAGGTCGCGATTAACTGAAATCAATTACAGCATATCCGGGAGTGCGTCAGGCCAAGCTAATGAGAACCAGTTGGTGAAAGTCCGATTCGACAAGGCCGTAGCGGGCTAACTGAAGGCGCTCGAGCAAAATCCCTTGATTAATCGTAGATGTACAGCGGTCGTAAATCCGACATGAACGCTCACGGCATTTGACATTGCGCAAGCTGATTTGGTCCTCGCTTCGACGCCATAGTTTCCCGAAGCGAGTCCGGTGAAATCAAAAGAACCGTCAGCTCTTGATACCATCTTGGCCGCTTCTAAAGACGAGGGAATAGACACAATCGATATCGTTACGCCCGGCGCAGCCTTGCCGTTGTCTCCGACAACATCGCCTAGAATTTCCGGGGTCGGCGACGCAACCGCCAGTATAAGTGACAGGCACATGACAAGATTCATCTCGCGCTCCCTGTTGATTGGATCAATACGACTGTAGATTCTCCCAAAGACTTCACGTGTCCCGCGGATCGCCTGTGCTACTTCATACGAGCCTTCTTGACTATGCTCGAGGGCTCGTTGTGCGGCAGCCGCAACGAATGCATCACTTGTTTCAAGTTCCTGGGCGACGACGGCGTTCGTACGCTCGGTGAGTTCATCACTAGTATGTCGGGCTAAATACTCATTGAGCGCATCGCTGAAGATCCGATTACGCGAGCGCTTGGTACGCCGCGCAAGTCGTTCGACTCGCTCGAACGCCGCATCCGGGATTGAAACGGCCGCTTTCAAAAACGCCCCACTCGGCGGGTCGAGGTCAAACAAGAGCGCGCGGTTGATAACCGCGCGCTCGCTGATTGCCAAAACGCTGGGCTACTTCTTGATGAGCGGGGAACCCGCGATGCCCGTGGGATTTGTATTGCCCGTGATCGTGGAGAATGGCGAGGTCTGGTTTTTTTTGTAGCCCTTGTAGCCGACGACGTTGAGGCCCTGATTAGATTGGAAGAAGCGTCCCGAAGAGGCGAACCCGCTGAGCGTCGGTCCATGGGTTTCGATTCCGCTGGTGAGGGTGCGCGCGGGGCTCGTCGTGCCGGGCGCATAGATGGTGACGTTCGATCCACCGAAGTTGGAAACGTACATCATGCCGTTCTTCCCAAACGAGACCCCAGTCGATCCGTCGAGACCCGAGAGACCCGCATTCTGCGGGGTCGAAGAGCCGGCCGGAATTTCCCAAACCTGACTGGTGGTATCGGACCCGATCCAGACGTTATCGCTGGCGTCTATGCCGAGGCCTATCCCTTGACCTTCGCTGGTGAAATCGATCGTCTCATACGGCGTCGTCGCGCCGGCGGCGAATGCGACGACGGTGTCGTCGTTGAGATTGGTAGCGAAAACGTTACCCTTCGAGTCCACGCCGATTCCGTATGGCCCGTTAACCCCGTTGGAGATCGTCAGGCTCGGCGAACTCGCGCCCGCCGGGTATACCGTAATCGTGTTGTTACCTAGGTTGGCAACGTAGAGCGCGCCGTGGCTGTCGATGGCCAAGCCGAACGGAACGTTGAGACCGTTGGTAATCGAACCCAAGGGAGTCGGGTTCGCGGTTTTGGGATCGTACATCAGCACTTGGTTGTTAGTAGCATCCGAAACGAACAAGATTTGCCCGCTCCTGGTTTTTGGCCAGGCGTGCGGGAGATTCGCGGGATGCGCGACGAGCGGTACGACGATCGGGCCGGTAACGGCCGGGCCGCGCAGAACGCGCATTCCAGGGCCGGCCCGACGCGCCGAAGGTGCCATTGCAGAGGATTGTCCGGGCGCGAGAGATGCCGGGTTGCCGGAGCATCCGGCTACGAACGCCAGCGCCGCGGCTGCGGTCAGCGTGCGGCGCGAGAGGGTGTCGAACATAGAATGGATCCTCCAAATTAGCGATAATTGGGGTCGGCCGAATTCGCCGTTCGACACCCCGAGTCCTATTGGTCTCCCCCACAACCCAAGCATATCGACGCAGGCGGTGGCCGACGTCGCCGGCGGTCAATCGCGGAACAGCTCGACCCCAGCGAGCGTGGTATAACTATGGCCATGCCGCGCCAGAATCGAGTCACGCCGTTTGGAGAGATCGTCGCTCTGCCGGGGCGCGGTCTCATGATGGGCAATCGCGGCGTTCTGCACGACGATGCCGGCCGCATCGTGCGATCGTCGCAAGTGCGTCGCTGGATCGCCTGCGTGACCGAATTTCGCGGCCGCTATCGTAAGGTGATGCAGCCGCATTCGTATACCGAGCTGTTCTTTCTCGATGAAGCGACGTCGTTCGCCGCCGGACATCGCCCGTGCGCGGAATGCCGAAACGCCGACTACCGGCGCTTTCAAACGTTGTGGAAAGCGTGCCACGGAGCGCCCGCAAACGCGGACGCCATGGATGCAACGCTTCACGCACATCGCCTCGCCGGTCGCGCCAAGCGCACCTATCGCGACGATCTCGCAAATCTGCCAAACGGAACGTTCGTTACGCTCGACGGAAATGCATGGCTCGTGTGGGGAACGCAACTGCTGGCGTGGTCCGACGCCGGCTACACCACGCGTCGTTCGCGTCCGCCGCACGGCGACGCCGACGTTCTGACGCCCCGCCCAACCGTCGCCATCCTCGCCGCCGGCTACCGCCCCGCCATCCACCCCACCGTCGAGCCATGGTTGTGCTGACCGTCCCTCGTATCGCGGCGGTGTTTTTGCTTTCCGCCTTGACCGCATGCAGCGCCGTTTCGCACTCGACGCAGTCGTTTAGCTTCACCGAAGGCGAAGATATCGACAACCTCAACCCGATTCTAAGCAACGAAATTCTCGTGACGGACCTCTCCGTCCTGACGCAAGGCTATCTGATCACGTTCGACGCGCGCAATCGACTCGTACCCTCGCTCTGTCTGCAAGTGCCGACCCAAGCCAATCACCTGATCTCGCCCGACGGGCGGACCATCACGTACCGGTTGCGCCGCAGCGTGCGCTGGCAGGACGGCCGTCCGTTCACGGCCGCCGACGTAGCGTTCTCGGCCAAGACGATCATCGACCCGAAGGTCAACGCGGCTTCAACGCTCGGATACGACCAGATTGCGTCCGTGACGACGCCCGACGATTACACCGCAATCGTCCGTTTGAAGCGGCCCTACGCCGCCTTTGTCTCGCTTTTCTTGACGCCGGGCGTCGGCTCGGGGATCCTCCCCAAGCATCTGCTGGCGGGCAAAGACGTCAACCACGCCGAGTTCAACGCGCTGCCGGTGGGATTGGGCCCTTTCGAGTATACGCACTGGTCGCGCGGCAGCTACGTCGAGATGGCGGCATTCGACGGCTGGTGGGGCGGGCGCCCGAAGCTGCGTTCGATCGTCTATCGGATCATTCCCGATGCGAGCACGGCGATCAACCAGTTGCGAACCCGCGAACTGTCGGCCTTCGGTCGCGTTCCCAACGAGCAGTACCTGGCTGCTCGAGAAACTCCGCGCACGCGCACGCTCGATTTCGGAACGACGGCGTACGAACACGTCGACTTCAACGTGCAAAATCCGTTTCTGCAAGACGTGCGAGTCCGCCAAGCGCTGGCCCATGCGATCGACGTCAAGACGATCGTTCGAAAGGTCGATCACGGATCGGGGATCCTGTCCTGTTCGCCGATTCCCGTCTCGAGCTGGGCTTACGATTCGAAGACGCCATGCTACGGCTACGACCTGCCGGCCGCGCGCCGCCTGCTGGATGCGGCCGGGTGGCGGCTGCATCTCGACGGCATCCGCTACAAGGGCGAAACGCCGCTGCGGCTCACGCTGGTCTCGACCTCCGGAAACCTTTCGCGCGACGAAACCGCGCTCATCATGCAATCGGCGTTCAAAGAAATCGGCGTGCCGCTGCAGTACGTTCGTTATCAAGCCAATGCGTTGTTTGCCAACCGGACCGGCATCCTAAGCCTCGGTAAGTACGATCTCTCGATGTATGCTTGGTTCTGGGGTGCGGACCCGGACATCAGCAATCTCTACAGCTGCGCGCAGCGGCCACCGATCGGGCAAAATTTTTCCCGGTATTGCAATCCGCACGTCGATGCGCTGCTCGCGCAGGCATTGACGCACTACGACCACGCAATCCGACGCGCCAACTATTTCCGCATTCAACAGCTCGTCGGGCACGACGTGCCCAGCGTCGTCCTCTTCCAACGCGTCGACCACATCACCGCAGACGACCGCTTCCGTCATCTCGCTCCCGGGCCGTTCGAACTGCTCACCCGCCCCGCCGAAATTTCCGGCGCGTTCTAGGCTCCTAGTCCGCGTCTAGCCGGGAATCACACCCACCGCGCGCGCCGCGACGACGATCAAGGTCACCAGCGAGATAACGCTTTGCAGGATCATCAAACCCTTGGCGCGCGGCGTTAGCGGCATCGCCTCGACCGGGCCGAAGGCCGTGGACGTCGTGAACCCGATGAATAAGTAGTCGATAAACGTCGGGCGCCAGCCCGGCCGCACGAGCGACGGGTCGGCGTAGGCCGGAAAGTTGAAGTCGGGATAACCCGGTGCATCGCTCGCTCGAACGTCCGGGCCGCCGCCGTCGAGCGACCAATACAGCAGCGAGAACGCCAGCACGTTTGCCGCCCAGAGCGCGAGCGACGTCAGCACGAGCGATATCGGCGAGATATCGGTCGAGTGGAACAGCACGTCGTCGACGACGACCACGAGGTTAATGGCGTTCAAGCTCGCCGCGACGACGACGAAACCGATCGTTGCGAACCGTCCGGCGCGCACGAGCGCGGGGTTGCGCGCAAAGCGCGCGATCGCCAACGAAGCGATCAATATCAGGCCGATCGCCGGCGTCATGAATACCGGCGTCAGCCGGTGACGCCCCGTTAGCGCCAAATCGAGCCCGACGAAGGCCACGACCGTTAACATGGCGCCGAGCCACGAAGTCCTCATCAAGTTTGCCTGTATCTCACGGTAGAAAAGTTTTCGTGGCCATCAACGTCCCCACGACGATGAGACAGAGAGCCACGAAGGGCTCAAGGTTCAGGTGCTGCACTCGAAAGACCCGGCCGCGCGCGAGCAGCAGCAGCAGTCCGTACGTCGATAAGCCGAACGCGACCAAATAGAGAACGCTCGTGAGCGCGACCTGGGCCGCTCCCAGGTTCGCGAAGAGACCGACGTAGACGGCCACGTTATCGCCGCCGGTTAGCAGCACCGCTGAAAAAGCGGACGCATCCGTACCGGAAACCGGGCCTGTCGAGCGTTTCGAACGAAGCCAAACGATCGCGCGCACTATGCCCATGGTAATTAAGAGCAGTCCGAACCAGCGCGCCCATGCGGGTGCGAACGCGCGAACCGTGAAGGCCGCCGACGCGGAAATCGCCAGGATGACGACAAACGCCGCGCATGCGGATGCGATCGCCCGCCGCCGGCTGGCCGGCATGTCGAGGGCAAAGAGCAGAGCCAACACGGCGAAGCCATCGATATTCGTGGCGACGAACGTGGAAGCGAGAACGAATAGCGTCACTCCCAATCCTTATGGTTCGTCGCGCTGGCTGGCTCCTTGACATAGCTTTGCCCAAAATAGCCCGCTTGCCTAAAAAAGCCGGCGATCCATAGAACCCGCAATCGTACTGGAGGCCATCTACCGGCGTCCTCGATGGGCGAGTTCGGTTAGCGGAGGATTTCACCGCGGGGAAGCTATGGATCCGTAACCATCGTTGTGTCGGGAACGACGTCGATCGTCAGAGCCGAGACGTGGGCCGTTCCTATCTCAGTCAGTTGGAAGCCGCCGACGGCTTGCGTGGCACTCATCGTAGTGTGGTGAAGGTTCGGACTGAACTTGTGGCGCTTTTGTCCAGGCCGACCAGCCCGCAGCGCGCAACTAAACGAGCGCGCATCGTCCTTGACGCAGCCAACGGTGTTTCAAATGCCGAGATCGCGCGTAAGATGGGCATCTCGCGACAACGAGTCGCGGACACTCGACGAAGATTTAGTATTAGATACGACTCAAGAAGCCCCATTTCAGATACGAGGTGCCCTAAACGAATAGCCGATCATCGAAGTAAAAAGGCGTCAGTGCCGGATCAATCGCTACCGTCGCAAAGGCGGGGTGCTTTGGATTGATAAGGACGTTGTATTCGGTCGGTATGATAACGGAGGGCACCCGCATAGCAAGACTAGTGTTCGCATCAAGAAACGGTTGTCCAATCCCGACCGTCAACGCATTAGGCTCCGGCGTTCGCCAGCCCGCGGGCATCGCCGCCGGCGGCGGCGCAATCGCCGCATCTGGAATCACCGCACCAATAAACACGTAGTCGTCAGGGGCGAGCTTACGTGCAATGTGAACGAGGACTTCCAGGACGGCGAGCGACTGCGCCTCGGCAGCGTAGACGGCCCACGTTCCCTTCGCATTCCAACGACCGCCTTCGAGTTCTGCACCGATACCGGAAAACGCATCAGCCGCGGTCGCACAGAACGCACGACGAGCTAGACGCCAAATCTGCACCGAACTAGGCTACGCCACCATAAGCGATCGTCACGAGGCTTCGCCGCACAAGATTGACGCCTGCGTCGGCGGCGAGCATATCCAGCGGCACTCGATTGCCAAGTCCCCAGTTAGGATCGCGCAGCCAGGCAAGAGCCTTGTCGTGATTACCGATATACCGATCGGCGTCCCGTAGCACACTTGCCAAGCGAACAAGACGATCGCTTGCAGCCGTATCGAAAGGCCGCTTGTCCTCACGCTTCCGCAGGAGGGTTCGCGTCGAAACCCCAAGGGCCGATGCGACCTCACCGAGCGAAAGACCGTAGGTAAGAATCTCGTTGAGCTCGTTTGCGGCCAAGCCGTGCCGAACCGCTTCGAGGACCTCGATCGCTGGCGGCGTGGCCCCTGCCAGAACCAGGCGCAGGAGGACCAAGCGGGGCTTTCGGACTTTTGGCGCAAGCTGAACCGTCATCTGTCCATTCTAGCACAAGAGGCACCAGCTGGC
>DATCGB010000255.1:0-7782 GCA_036509155.1 Candidatus Tumulicola sp.
GACGGTTTGCGCGTTGCGGAAGCCGGCGACTTCGCCGATCGAAAGAGCGTCGTCCCACATGGCGCGCGCTAGAGCCCAAGTCTCTTGGGTGAAGAGCGTCGGCGCGTGCGTTATCGGCTTGGTGCTCAATCCTTCGTACTCGGCGTTCTGCGCGTTGTATGCGGCCCGCCGGTGATTGCGAACGACGCGCAGCATCGACTCGCGATTGGCTTCGAAGCGCGCGAACGGTCCGAGATTTTGCGCCAGTTCGGCCGAGGTGCGATAGGCGGCGCCGGTCATGAGCGCCGAGATCGCTCCGCACCAGCCGAAGCCTTCCTCGGAATCATAAGGTAAACCCATACGCATGAGCAGCGTGCCGAGATTGGCGTAGCCCAGACCCAGCGTTCGATACCCGTGATTCTTTTCGGCGATCCGCTTCGATGGCATTTGCCCCATCGTGACCGAGATTTCCAGCGTCGTCGTCCACACACGAGCGGCATCCGCAAAACGCTTCGCGTCGAAATTCCCATCATCGTTGAGGAATTTCACGAGATTAAGACTTGCCAGGTTGCAGTTGTGGGCGATCGTGCCTTCGGCGATAACCGAGTGCGTTACCGGCTCCGTAATGTCGTAGACAGTCGTGCGGCCATCGGGGACGATCGACACGACTTTTGGCGACCGCGGGTTCTTTAGCGCGCCATTAAACGAGCGCGAGAGAATTTCTTTCGTCTTCAGTTCTTTTGCCTGGGAACACGGAAAGCCGACCAAAGACAGAAAGTTTCGACCTTGTTGATTGTATAGATGGAGCTGCCCCTGGGGGGTTTTTCGCCCGTTTGGGTGCATCCAATTGATCCGCGACGTTATGCCGAGGTCGCTCAGCAGCAGCTGCACGGAACGCAACAGCCGCGGGGACGACGACGCCAGCATAACTTCCGGCTCGACAGCGTTGCCGTTCGGCCGAATGCAGCCATCGGCGGAGAAGAGCCCTTGAAGATACGCGATCTTCAAATCGTCGGAAACGTGATGAACGCGCTCCGGAACATCCTTGCCGATCGCGGTGGCTTGGTGAAGCGTTGCCGTCTGCATCACGCCGTTCCGCTGCGACGAGATCGTGTTCGCACGAGTCAGGCTGGAGCCGCCCGCTATTGCGCACACCATTTTGACTTCGCTGAGTTCAGGTACCAGCGCGTCGCCAGTCAGCCAGCCGAGCATTTGCCAGCGCTTGATTTCGTGCGGCGTCGAGCAATACACGATGGTGTTCGCCGACTCTCGAATGGCGATGCGGTCGACGGCCGGAACGAGTTCGTCCATGCGCTTCCACGCACCGTCGCCGGTTAGGAACCGATGGTCGCCAGTTGTGCGAATCACTCGACCATCGGCTAAGGTCATCTTCAGGACGTCGCGCTCGCCGACGCGCGTAACGTATGCGCGACGATGCGCGGCGACGCGACGATGATCGTGCTCGGAGTGAAGGTCGGTGGTCACGTAGATCTCGTTTCCAGCTTCCTGCGAAACGAACAGTTCCTCGACCGAAGCAAGACCTTCCGGCGTGCTGATGCGCGTCTCCGGTGCAAAGCACGCAGTGTCGTCTATAAAAACATACTCAGAGCAATTATGCACTCGCAGGCCGTTGGCGACGAAATGTGCCGTATCGCTTTCGGTAAGGTCGAAGACGGCGCGCGTTCCAATGAGATCGAGCGATCCAAACTCATCGGAAAATGCGTCGTTATAACACGCAACCGAGCCGTTTAGCTCGGAAAGCTTCCGCGCTTTCTGCGACTCGGGATGGAACCCAATCGCGCGCTCGAAAACGAACCGCGAAGAGCGTGAGATTCGCAGCGAATGCATTTGCACGACGTCGTAGGGCGCCAGTCCGCCTCTGCCGTCGGGACAGAAGCTAGAAAGCGACGTTCGGCGATTGGTGTAAAGTTTTGCCTTTACACCAAATGAAAGTAGCAGATGCTGCGTTTGCTTGAGGAGATCGATCGAGCACGAATCCAGGGCGACGTACTGCGATTTATTGCCGTAGTTCGCTACCGTCCCGTCGGCGGTGAACAGACCCCGCAAGACGTTTGCGACGGACGCCCGGTCTAAGCCGTAAATTGCGTCGGTGAAACGCTTGCCCATACTGCCGTCGTTTAGCACCGCATAGCGTCCGAAGAGGTCGACAATCGCGCGATTACCGATAGAAATCCGTGCCCCAGTTCCCTTTGCGGGAAGCGTTACCGTAGTCGTCCGGCGCGCCCGGCCATCGGTCGCGGAGGCCTTTTCGGCATTGACCCCTCGCGCGATATCGGCTAACACGTCGGCTTCGTCAGGTGCCATGGTGAGGATCAAGCCGGGCGTTGGCGTGTTCGTGATGCAGCCGTCGCCCACTGCGACGCCGATGCCGAGCGCGATGCGCAGATCGAGACATTCGGAACCGAAGCCGGACCCGCCTAAAGCGATCCGATCGCCGCCTGCGAGATCGCGCGCCGGCACGTCGCCGCGGTTCTCCGTCCACACCTGATGATCGGCAGTGACGTTGAGTTCGTAGCCGGCTTTGGTGCGCAGCCGATAGACGGGCTTCGTTCCAGTTGGGAAGATCTTATTCACGAAATGCGGGCGGCCGTCGCCGCCGATGACGAACGCCGCTTTGCCGACGAGGTTTTCGATGCGCTGCAAACCGTCGGCGGTGGCGACGAGCGCGTCGCCGGTGACGCACGGATTTGTGGCGTTGATGCGTTCGTCGGCGGCGCAGGTGTGCCACTCTTGAATGGTATCGTCGAACTGCAGGCCGGGATCGGCGCACTGCCAGGCGGCCAGCGCGATTTGTTCCCACAGTTCGGAGGCCTTGAGACGCTTGACCGTGTCGCCGGTCGTGCGCGAGGTCAGGTGCCAGTCGTCGCCGCGATCGAGCGCGCCGAAAAACGCGTTGGTTAGGCGCACCGAGTTGTTCGAGTTTTGTCCCGACACGGTGACGTACGCTTCAGAATCCCAGGCCGTGTCGTACTGCTCGACTTCCAGCCGGGTATAACCCTGGCGCGCATAGTCGAGCGCGTTCTGGGTTGCGCCGGTGGGGATGCCGAGCGCGATGGCCTCGCGAATCGCGCCGCGCAAACCGGCGTTCAGGGCCGGATCCAGGCGCGCGTGTTCGGGAACGCGGGTGTCGTTCGCGGCCGAGATAATCGCGTTGATATGTTTCTCGAAGATGCGCGAGCCGACGACCAGGTCGGCCACCTTGCGCTCCTCGCGAACCTTCCAGTTCACGAAGTCCTCGATGTCGGGGTGGTCGGCGTTGAGAACTACCATCTTGGCGGCGCGCCGGGTCGTTCCGCCCGACTTGATCGCCCCGGCCGCGCGGTCGAAAATTTTCAGAAACGACATCAGCCCGGAACTGGTGCCGCCGCCGGTGAGTTTTTCGCCGGCGCCGCGAAGCCGCGAGAAGTTGGCGCCCGAACCCGAGCCGCCCTTAAAGATCCGCGCTTCGCGCAGGACGCCGTCGAAGATGCCGCCTTCGTTGACGAGGTCGTCTTCGATCGAAAGGATATAGCACGCCGAGACTTGCGGGTGCTCGTAGGTGTTGGCCGACGCCTTGACCGCGCCGTCGGTCGGATCGACGAACCAGTGACCTTGCGATGGACCCGAAATGCCGTACGCCCAAAATAGGCCGGTATTGAACCATTGCGGTGAGTTCGGAGCGCCGATTTGGCGCGCCAGCATGGCGCACATCTCGTCGTGATAAATACGCGCGTCGTTCTCGGAATCGAAGTAGCCGTATTTCCAGCCCCAGTAGGTCCAGCAGCCGGCCAGCCGGTCAAAGACCTGACGCGCGTCCCGTTCGGGTCCGAACTGCTCGTCACGGGAGACCTCGTCGAGCGCCGCCCGGTCGGCCGCCCTGCGCCACAGCCACTCCGGAACGCCCTCCTCCGGAATCGGCTGGGTGGCCTTGGGCACCCCGGCCTTGCGGCAGTACTTTTGGGCTAGCACGTCGACCGCAACTTGGCTCCAGACGGCCGGGACCATCACGTCGGCCGCCTCGAAAATGACCGAGCCGTCGGGGTTGACGATCCGCGACGTCCGAGGTTCGAAAAGGATGCCCGCGTAGGGGTCGTCGAGGGTCGAGTACGTGCGCTGAAACTTCATGGGCGAAGCTGCTCCTTGCGTGGCGCGGTCGACGGCGTGGGGACCTGGAGAGCTTCGACGCGGGAGTAGCGAACACCTGTTCGCACTACAGGAGCCGGAGCGCGAGGTTGGACACCTATTGTGCCACGCCAAGCGAATTACCACAAGATATTGGGGTCGCCGTTCACAACTCCTTGTGGTTTGGCTGCGAATAGCGACAAAAATCGGGGGATGAACGGCGAACGCGGACGGCCTTCGTGGAGAGCGTGTGCAGATCTCCGAGGATACCGGGGATAACCGGTGCAACCCCTGGGCGAATGTTCGGCCCAAACCGGTTTGCAGCGCGCCTGCACGACGTCCCCCACGAGGAGCTGGAAGCGGCCGGCATTCGGGGGCTCATTGTCGACCTCGACAACACCCTGGTGGGCTACCGGGATACCGAGCTGGGGCACGAGCACTTGGAGTGGGTTGCCCGGGCCCACGACCGCGGGTTCCGGATCGTAATGCTCTCGAACAACTTTACCGAGCGGGTCACCACGATCGCCGCCCAGCTCAACGTCGCCTGCATCCCCAACGCCCTCAAGCCGCTGCCGTTCGGCTTCCTGCGGGCCGTCAAAGGCCTGGGCTTGCGGCGGCGCGAGATTGCCGTCGTCGGCGATCAGCTCTTCACCGACGTACTCGGCGGGAAGCTGTGCGGTCTGTATACGATCCTGACCGAACCGATAGAATCCAAAGACTTGGCGCTGACGTCGGTGTTCCGCCTGTTCGAACGGCTGATGCTGCCGGGCCGGCGAACACCGTGAAACTGGCCGTCATCGGCGATCCGGTCGAACACAGTCGCAGCCCGCAGCTGCACCGCGGATTCTTGGACGCGGCGGGAATCGATGGAACCTACGACACGATTCGCGTCACGCGCACCCACGCTGCAACGGCGATCGAGGGCTTGCGGCGCGACGGCTTTACCGGCTGCAACGTCACGTACCCCTTAAAAGAAGAAGTGCTGGCGGCGTGCGGCGTGCTGACCGAAGAGGCGCAACGCGCGCAAGCGGTCAACACGATTTTTTTCGGTCGCGAGGTCGTCGGCACGAATACCGACGGCATCGGCGCTCGCGCGGCGCTCGAAGCGTTGATCGACGAGCCCATCGCGCTCAAACGAGTCGGCGTGCTCGGTTACGGTGCGACGGCGCGCGCGATCCTCGCGGAGCTGCACGATAACGACGCGTACGCGTTCGTCTGGGGGCGCGACGCGGCGCGCGTGCGATCCGCGTGCGAACGTTTCGAAGCCGAGCCGTGGCCGGCGCAAAACCTGCCGGAAATCGTCATCAGCACGCTGCCGCCGGACGCGCGGCTTCCCGAAAAGCTAGCGGCCGATTTGCGCGTTCCAAGCGTCGTCGTGGATGCGAACTACGGCGCGCGCGCGACCCTGGGCCGGCAGCTTGGACGCGACGTGATTACCGGCGAGTCCTTGCTCGAGGCGCAGGCGCACGCGAGTTTCGATTTTTGGCTGGCCCATGTGGACGCAATTTCGACGCGGTAACCGCGCCGGGCCGATCCTTCGGAGAGGGGGAGATTCGAACTCCCGAGAGACTTATCACCTCTGCTCGCTTTCCAAGCGAGTGCATTCGACCACTCTGCCACCTCTCCGCGAGGCCCGCCCCCCGTTTCGCGAGCGTCCGTATTCTTCCCGCCATGCGGACTCGAACGCCCGCCGGGCGCCCCGGAGAAACCGCGGCTAGCGAATGGCGGTTATGCGGTGTTCCAGGTTGACCAACTAAAAAAGCTAGGAAAGGATCGATCGTGAGTACTACCCAGCCGTTTCTCACCGACGTCAAAGAGCTGCGCCGGCGGGCGCGCGAGAACATCGAGCAGGGCGCGATAACCGACAGCTACGAACTCGATGCGAACCAGGTGTGCGATATTTTGAACCAGGCGTTGGCGACCGAGATCGTTTGCGTCCTGCGCTACAAGCGGCATTACTACATGGCGAACGGTCTGAACAAAGATGCGGTTGCGGCCGAGTTTCTGGAACACGCCAACGACGAGCAGAGGCACGCCGACAGCATTGCCGAGCGGATCACGCAGTTGGGCGGATCGCCGAACTTCAACCCCGAGGGACTGGCTTCGCGCAGCCATTCCGAATATAAGGAAGGCTCGTCGCTGGTCGACATGATCAAAGAAGACCTCATCGCCGAACGCGTCGCGATCGAATCCTACAACGAGATTGTGCGGTTTCTCGGCGATAAGGACCCGACGTCGCGCCGGCTGATGGAAAGCATCCTCGCGGTGGAAGAAGAGCACGCCAACGACATGAACGACCTGCTGCAGAAGGTCAAGTAGCGGCAATCGAGCTCGCGCTGATCCGTCACGGCGCGACTGCCTGGAACGCGACCGGGCGTTTCCAGGGTCGCTCCGACGTCGAACTGTCGCCGGCCGGACGCGAACAGGCGCGGGCGATCGCCGCGCGCCTGGCGGGCGAGCGAATCGACCGCATCTACGCATCCGACCTCGTGCGCGCTTTCGAGACGGCCGGCATCGTCGCCGCACCGCACGGCTTGACCGTCACGCCGGACGCGCGGCTGAGGGAGTTTGCCTTCGGCGAGTGGGAAGGCTTGACGTGGGACGAGATCTTGGCGAAGCACCCGCACCTGCGCGCCGTCGACGTTACGGCGGCCAAGAACTACACGCCCGCGGGCGGCGAAACGTTCGCCGACGTCACGCTGCGGGTCGGCTCGTTTTTTGACGAGCTGGTCGCACGGGCCGGCGCCGGCGAGCGCGTCGTCGTGGTCACGCACGCGGGGCCCCTGCACGCCGCGCTCGGCGTCCTGAAAACCGGCCTTGAGGACGCCAGCGGCCCGGTTTCCGTGAGCTTCGCGGCTGCCAGCCTAACGCGCATCACCATGGAACACGGCGTCGCACGGCTAATCTCTCTGAGCGATGTTCGACATCTTCATCCCGCCCGTTGACCGGGCGATCGCGCGCGACGTTCACGATCGGATCGCCGCGCTCACCAAACCCGTCCGAAGCCTCGGGCGAATCGAGGAGCTGGCCGAATGGCTGGCCGCGATTCACGGCGGACTTCCGCCTAGTCCGTACGACCGGCGCGCGATCGTCGTCGGCGCCGGCGACCACGGCGTCACCGCAGAGGGCGTAAGCGCCTACCCCAGCGAGGTCACGCCGCAGATGGTCGGCGCGTTCGTCGGCGGCTTCGCCGCGATCAACGCCTTCGCGCGCGTAGCGCGGGCGGAAGTCTTCGTTGCAAATTTTGGCGTCGCGACCGAGCTGCCGCCCCACCCGCACCTGTTCGACGTCGCCGTCGCACGCGGCACGCGAAATCTGGCGCGCGAAGCCGCGATGCCGCCGTCCGACGTCCACGCGGCGCTGCAAGCGGGGGTCGACGTTTTCGCGCGCGTGCGCGAATCCTTCGACCCGCAAATCCTCGCGCTGGGCGACATGGGCATCGGGAACACGACCAGCGCCGCCGCAATGATCTGCGCGTTTACCCCTGCCGAGCCCGAGGACGTCGTCGGGCGCGGCACCGGAATCGACGACGAAACGTTACGGCGCAAACTGGCCGTCGTCGAAGCCGCGGTCGCGCGCGTGCGCGGCGCGGATTGGGAAGCGGTCGCCAGCGAAGTCGGCGGCTACGAAATCGTCGGCCTCGCCGGCGTACTGCTGGCGGCCGCCCGGGCGCGCGTGCCG
>DATCGB010000256.1:0-2718 GCA_036509155.1 Candidatus Tumulicola sp.
ACCGGTGCAATCGCACTGGCGCCGCAGTACGACGAAGCGGTGCGGCGCCGCCTGGCCGGCGAAGCGCGCGTGCACCCGCCGGAATTCCTCCATCGCTGGCTCGCGCTTCGGCATCCGGAACGCGCCGCGCGCCTGCATTCAGGCGACACGTACCGCGTCTTGCGCGCGCTGGAAGTCGCGTTGGCGCCCGATTCGCACCTTCGCGAGACACCGCCGCGAACGCTCGCCAGCGAAGGCCGGGGCTGGATGCTGGCGTTCCTCGACGTTCCGCTCGCCGAACTCGACGCGCGAATCGCGCGCCGAACCACCCGGATGCTGGCGGCCGGTCTAGTGGAAGAAGCCGAATGGGTGGGCGAAGGGGCGAGCGCGGCGAGCGCCGTCGGCTATCCGCAGGCGTTTGCGTTTCTGCGGGGCTGGAGTACGCCGCACGAGCTGCGCGCGTCGCTCGAACGCGCCACGAAACGTTACGCGCGGCGTCAGCGCGCCTGGTTTCGCAACGAGCCCGACGCACTGTGGCTCGCTCCCGAGGCGGTGGCCGCCGCGGCACGGGAAAAGCTCGGCTGGTCTGCGAAGCTGCGTTGACCATGGCCGGAAGCCTTCAAGACGCGTTTCTCGCCGAATGCAAGCGGCAGGGTGCGACCGTGACGGTGTATCTCGTCAACGGCTTTCAACTGCGCGGCGTCGTGAAGGGCTTCGATCCCTTCACGGTACTGCTGGAATACGAACGCAAGACGCACCTGATCTACAAGCACGCGATTTCGACGGTTTCTCCCGGCGCGCACGTCGGCGTCGACCGACCCGAGGAAGCTGCGGCGGATAGAGAAGTCCCCGTCGACGAAACCGCCGGCGCGTGACCGCGCGGGTCGCCCTGACGAAGATGCACGGGGCCTGCAACGACTTCGTCATCCTCGATCGCCGGACGGCGCGCGTCGACGACGTCCGTTCGTTTGCGCGGTGGGCTTGCAATCGTCGCGAAGGCGTCGGAGCCGACGGCTTGATCGCGATCGATCCGTCGAATGCATCGGACGCAACGATGCGTACGTTCAACGCCGACGGCAGCGAAGCCGAGATGTGCGGAAACGGCGTTCGTTGCGCGGCGCGCTGGCTCGACGAAGCCGGTGCGGGTGACCGCCTGGAGTTCGAGACCGCGGCCGGCGTCGTGCGCACCGAAGTCGTGGCGCGCGAGCCCGAATATCTGGTTCGAGTGCGGCTGGGTACGCCGCACGTGGAGCTGCATCCGGGCGAGTTTTTCGGCGATGCCGTGGTAGTGGATATCGGGAATCCGCACGTCGTGCTGTTCGTCGACGACGTCGACGCCGCCGACCTCGAAGCGCTGGCCGCGGGCTTTCAAATCGCAACCGCATTCCCGCACGGCACGAACGTGCACGTCGCGTCGGTCGAAGCCGGCGGCGGCCTGCGGCTGCGCCACTGGGAGCGCGGCGTCGGTCTGACGATGGCGTGCGGTACGGGCGCGGTGGCGTGCGCGGCGGCGGCCATCCGCCGCAATCTGGTCGTTTCGCCGGTCGAGACCCGCGTGCCGGGCGGGCGGCTCCTCGTCGAGTGGGACGGTGCGGGCAACGCCTGGCTGACGGGTCCTGCGGTCCGCGTGTTCGACACCGAAGTGCCCGTCGTGCGATGATCGGGCTGGCATACTGCGACGCCAAAGGGCGGATTTATTACGACGAAACGACCGTACCGCTGGCCGACGGCGGCCTCGTTCGCGAGACGGACCGCAACGAACTCATCCCCGCGCCCGAAGGAATCGTCGCGATGATTCTGCCCGGTCGCCGTCCGCTCACGACGATCGGTCCGGCCGGCGCGCGTTACGCGCTGGCCGCGATCTTGCCGGCCGGCTACACGCGTCTGCTGGTCCCGGCCTACGTAAAGGATCGCGGCGCGCCGGACTTGCCGCTGTTTGGATATACGTTTGCGTGCGCGATCGACGACCGGCTGCACGTCGCCGCCACGAAGACCGATGAAGACGAAGATTGGCAGCCGCGTTCGTTTGCCGCGGGCCAGCTCGAGGGGATAGTCGAGCGGCGGGTCGCCGAAGATCCCGGCAACCGCGTTTTGCGCCAAGTCGCGCTGTGCGCGCGCGAATACGGCTGTTTCACGGCGCAGAACGTTTTTCTGGAACGGGGGGAAGCCGCGCTGCCCGTATCGCCGAAATGCAACGCGCGCTGCGTTGGCTGCATCTCCGAACAAGAACCCGAAGCCGCGCTTCCTTCGCCGCAAACGCGGATCGCTTACGAGGTGACGGCCGGCGAACTCGCGCGCGTCGGCATCCATCACCTCGAGCGCGTCGACGACGGCATCGTGTCGTTCGGGCAGGGCTGCGAAGGCGAGCCGCTCCTGCGATCGATCGAAATCGCGGCGGCCATTCGATCGATGCGCGCGGCGCGCCCGAACGGAACGATCAACCTCAATACCAACGGCAGCCTGCCAACCGCGCTGGCGCGCTGCATCGATGCGGGGTTAGGGGCCGTCCGAGTAAGTCTGAACTCGTTTCGTCCCGCAGCGTATGCCGCCTACTATCGCCCGCAGGGGTACGATCTCGACGACGTTTTCGAATCGATCCGGTTAGCCGTCGGACGCGGCCTGCGAACGAGCCTGAATCTGCTCACCCATCCGGGTGTAACCGACGACGAAGAGGAGTTGGCGGCGATGGAAGCGTTCTTACGCGAGGTACCGGTGACGATGGTGCAGACGCGGACGCTG
>DATCGB010000257.1:0-5544 GCA_036509155.1 Candidatus Tumulicola sp.
CGCGCCGCGTCCCAGCGCCCGCAGCAGCCACGCGGCCGCCACGAGGAAGGCGATGGTGAGCACCGCGCCCGCACCGGAATGCGAGGCCTCGATATGCTCCCCCAGCGCGAACCACAGGGCCGCCGACGCCGTCACTGGGGCCAGCCCGGGAAGCCGGCCAGCCAGCCGGACCGCCAGGATGCTGCCATCCGACGTGCCCCGCGAGCCCGTCCAGGCCAAGGCGCCTAGGAGCGTCACAAAGCCCAGCGACCCGACCGCAGCGATCTGCACGAGCAGCTCGTGGTAGGCGCCGCCCATCGCATGCTCGCCGCCGTAGAGCGCCGTATGCGCGAGCAGCGAAGCAAGCAAGCCGAGGGCCAAGGCGCCGGGAATCTCCCGGAGGCTCACGCGGGTTCTTTCTACAGAGGGACGCGGGGAGGCCTTGGGCCAGCGTCGTACTGTCGTGACCCCGCACCTGGCCGCTCGTTACCTCGGTGGGAATGGGAGTCTCAAATGAACAGCTGGACTTGGCTATGAGCGCTCGAACGCTCGTCGAAAATGCCGATACCGTAAGTTTGGTTTGCGCCTTGCTCGTGCGCTTTCCCGAACTTGCCTCGATTCGCTCGAAGCCGGCCGATCGGTCCGTGCGGCTTACGTTCGCGCTGCGCCAGCGACTCGATCGCAGCGCTCAGGCGGCGGTCGCCCAGGCGATCGAGGAACACATCCGCAGCTTTCTTTCTCTTTCCCGGGACGAGGCCGAGAAGCTCCAGCTCGAATGCGAAAGCGACCGGGCGATGACGTTCGTGCACATCACCCGCGATCTCGAGAGCTTTACGAAGGAAGAGCTCGAGCTGCAGGTCGCGTTCTTCGGCGAGCGCTTTAGCGATGCGCTCGTGCGCAATCCGGCGCCCGACGACCACTTCGATGCCGATCCGGTCGCTCAGGACGAAGCCGCGCTGTACGCCATCGAGGCGTTGCGCGACCCGGCTCAGTCCAAGAGTCTGGTGGGATTTAGAGAAGAGAAACGCGTGCTCGTGTACTTCTTGAAATCCCAGAAGAAAGCCAAGGCGTCGGCTCGCCGATAGCTATCCCGGCCATCAACGTGCTGCTCGTCGGCGACGTCGTGGGTTCCCCCGGGCGCGAGACGCTCAAGCGCTGCGTCTCTTTGGCGCGCGAGCAGCACCACATTCACGCGTGCATCGCCAACGGCGAGAATGCCGCGGGCGGGTTCGGGTTGACCGCGCAGACGGCCGACGAAATGTTCGCCAGCGGCGTGGACTTCATTACCAGCGGCAACCACATTTTCGACAAGCGCGATTTCAAGGACTATCTGGAGTCGTCCGATCGGGTCGTCCGGCCGGCCAACTACCCTCCAACCGCTCCCGGCCGCGGAACCGGAACGTTCGTCGTTGAGGGCGTTACGGTGGGCGTTCTCAACGTGATGGGACGCACGTTTATGCCGCCCGTGGACGACCCGTTTCGAGCTGCCGACGCGCTGGTCGACGATCTCCGTCGAGCGACGCCGGTAATCATCGTGGACGTGCACGCCGAAGCGACCTCGGAGAAGGTCGCGCTGGGGCGCTTTCTCGACGGCCGAGTTTCGTGCGTCTTCGGAACGCATACGCACGTGCAGACGTCGGACGAGCACATTCTGCCCGGCGGAACCGCCTACATCAGTGACGTTGGAATGACCGGGCCATCGGACGGCGTCATCGGCATGGAGGCGCGGACGGTTCTCGACCGTTTCCTCAACGGCGTCTCCGATCGGTTCAACGTCGAAAAAACGGGGACCAAACAGTTTTGTGCGGCGGTGGTAACGATCGACGCGAGCACCGGAAAGGCGACCGCGATCAAACGCATTTTTCAGCGCGGCATCGCCTAGTGTTAAAAGTCTCGACGAAGAGCAGCCCCAACGCCGTCGCGGGCGCGCTCGCGGCGGCCCTTCGCGAACGCGACGGCGCCGAACTGCAGGCCGTCGGCGCGGGCGCAATCAACCAGGCGATCAAAGCCGTCGCCATCGCGCGAAACTATCTCAAAGCCGGTGGAATCGACCTCGTCTGCGCCCCGTCCTTCATCACGGTTGCCATCGGCGACAACGAACGCACGGGCATCTCGCTGGTCGTCGAGCGCCGCCCGTTAGACCCGGCCGCCGCCGCCCCAACCGGCGAACCGCGAAGTTTCGACGACGCAGGAGAATCGTTCGAGTAGCGGACACCCATGGGCATGCGCATAGATTTTCATTCGCACAGCACGATGAGCGACGGGACGTTGAGTCCGCAGGCCCTAGCCGACTTCATGGGCGAGCGCGCGGTCGAGATGTTCTGCATCTCCGATCACGATACGTTGAGCGCGTACGGCGCCTTCGAGCCTCCCGCCGGGTCGCGCTACATTACCGGAATCGAGATCAACACGACCTGGCGCGACAATGAGGTTCACGTACTCGGGTACAACGTGCCGCTCGGGTCGTCGCCGATCAACGATCTGCTGGAGTATAATCAAAAGCAGCGCCGGATGCGCGCTCAGACGATGGTCGATCAAATTCGGCGCGCCGGCTACGGGTTGACGATGGAAGACGTGCTTCGCGAGTCGGACGAAGCCGATTCGGTCGGTCGTCCGCACGTCGCCAAAGCGCTGGTCAAGGCGGGCATGACCGAGAGCGTCGACTCGGCCTTTCGCAACATTTTGGGCCACGGAAAACCCGGCTACGTTCCGCAGCTGTACACGACTCCGGAAAAGGCCATCCAGACCATCGCGCAGGCCGGGGGCATTCCGGTTTTGGCTCATCCGGGACGCCTGAAGGACCGGATATTGATCGACGAGCTGGCCACCCAGGGCTTGCGCGGGCTCGAAGTGTTCTATCCGCTGCACGACGAGCGCGACGTCGCGGAATTTCGTGCCAAGGCGCGCGAGTATGGCCTCGTGATGACGGCCGGCATGGATTTCCACGACATTCGCTATCACACCAAGGGTGTCGGCATGGAAGTGGACGGCGCCGACATCGCGCCGTTTCTGGATCTCGTCGAGGTGTTCGTCTAGGAGGCGAGCGCTTGGGCGACGGCGCGACGCACGCGGGCGAGCGCGTCGACTCCGTCGGTCTCGCAGCGTTCGAGCGACTGCGCTTGGCGCGCGATCGTTGCCGGGTCGTGCAGGTAGCGATGGTTGACGCGGACGTTGTACGCGCACGCCGCCAGCGCCGCGTACCCGAACTCCGCCGCGCATCCGATATCGCTGACGAGCTGTTTGTTCGGAACTTCCAGCAGCCGCGCCGCCGCGCATACGACCTCGAGCGCCAGCGCCGCCGTTTCGAGCGGTTCCTCGGCCGCCTCGCGCAGCGCCGCTTGCAGCGCGCGGTCGCGTTCCGCGACTTCGGCAGCGTTCGCCTTCGGAAGCCGCTGGGCGGCAACGACGTTCCCAAAGGCGCGCTCGTCCCGCAATCGGGCGGCCTCGAGCCGCCCCCGCAGCCGGTCGCTTTCGTTGACCACGTGCCGGAGCAGTTCCGCGTTGCCCGCGTACTTCGGATTGCGCCCGCAGATGCGGGCGACCATTCCGACCAACGCGGCTCCGCTGGCTGCGACGACCGTGGCCGCGCTGCCGCCGCCGGGTACCGGCTCGTCCGAAGCCAGGGTCGCGAGATACGATTCGATCGTTTCCACCATCGCTCCACTTAGCCGGGCCACGGGCCGCGCCCTCGGGCGGCCGGCCGGCGGAGGTCGGGCGGTCGCCGCCGAAGGTGCGGCACCCAAGAACGCAACCCAACGTCACCCTCGGCTTGTTCAAGGGCGACGGCGCATGCTTAGTCTGTAGGAGAGGTGTTAGAGTGCCCGTTTTGGATCAAACCGCCGGCGACGTAAAGGATCGCGGTCTCGCGGAGGCCGGCCGCGCGCGCATCGCGTGGGCCGCGGCGTACATGCCGGTGCTGGCCCAGATTCGCGATCGTTTCGAGATCGAAAAGCCGCTCGCAGGCGTGCGCATCGGCGCGTGCCTGCACGTCACGACCGAGACGGCGAACTTGATGCTCGCACTGCAAGCCGGCGGCGCGCAGGTCGCGCTGTGCGCCAGCAACCCGCTTTCGACGCAGGACGATGTGGCGGCGGCGCTGTGCGACTACGGCATTCCGACATATGCGATCAAGGGCGAAGACAACGCCACCTACTATTCGCACATCGAGTCGGTCATCGCCACCAAACCGCAGATGTCGATGGACGACGGCTGCGACCTGGTGACGACGATTTACACCAAACATCGCGCGCTTCTGGACGGCATGTTCGGCGGCTGCGAGGAGACGACGACCGGCGTCATCCGTCTCAAAGCGATGCAGAAGGAAGGCGTCCTTCCGTATCCGGTCGTCGCGGTGAACAACGCGCTCACCAAGCACATGTTCGACAACCGCTACGGCACGGGGCAGTCCACGCTCGACGGCATCGTCCGTGCGACCAACGTGCTGCTCGCCGGGCGCGCACTCGTCGTCGTCGGCTACGGCTGGTGTGGGCGCGGCATTGCGTCGCGGGCGGCCGGAATGGGCGCGCACGTGATCGTGACCGAAGTCGATCCGCGTAAGGCGATCGAAGCGCAGATGGACGGCTACCGCGTCATGCCGATCGCCGACGCCGCCAAGCTCGGCGATATCTTCGTGACGGTGACCGGCAACTATCACGTGATTCGCGAAGAGCATTTCAAGCTCATGAAGGACGGCGCGATCGTTTGTAACTCGGGGCACTTCAACGACGAGCTGGATCTAGACGGCATCAAGCGCATCAGCAAGGGCGTGACGTCGCCCCGCACGTTCGTCCAACAGTACGAGCTGCACGACGGCCGGAAGGTCTGTATCCTCGCCGACGGACGTCTGGTCAACCTGTCGGCCGGCGAGGGTCACCCGGCATCCGTGATGGACATGTCGTTTGCCAATCAGGCGATGGCGGCCGCGCACCTCGCTCGACATCACGAGACGCTCGAGAAGAAGGTCTACGACGTTCCGATCGAGATCGACGAAGAAGTTGCGACGCTCAAGCTTTCGTCGATGGGCGTCGACATCGACGTGCTCACCCCGGAACAAGTAAAGTACATGGCATCGTGGTCGGAGGGAACGTAGGTGGCGTACAAACGATTCTTCACCAGCGAGTCGGTGACCGAAGGGCATCCGGATAAGGTCGCCGATGCAATTTCGGACGCGGTCCTCGACGCGCTGCTCAAAGAAGACCCGCAGTCGCGCGTGGCGATCGAAACGTTTGCGATCACCGGCCAGATTCACTTGGCCGGAGAAGTTACGACCAAAACGTACATCGACATCCCGCGCATCGTCCGCGAGACCATCCGCGAAATCGGCTATACGAAATCGGCGGTCGGTTTCGATGCCGAGACGTGCGGCGTCAGTATTTCGATCGACGAGCAGTCTCCCGACATCGCGATGGGCGTCGACAAGTCGCTCGAGGCCAAGGGTGGCGAGGACGACGAGTTCGAGTTAACCGGCGCCGGCGACCAAGGGATGATGTTCGGCTACGCGTGCCGCGAGACCGTCGAGCTGATGCCGCTGCCGATCGTGCTGGCTCACAATCTCACGCGGCAGTT
>DATCGB010000258.1:0-5444 GCA_036509155.1 Candidatus Tumulicola sp.
CCTCGAGCATGCCCAGCTCGTCCATCACGTCGAGCGTCGACGGATGAATCGTGTCGCCCCGAAAATCGCGAAGAAAATCGGCGTGCTTTTCGAGGACCACGACGTCGACGCCGGCGCGGGCCAGCAACAGTCCCAGCATCATTCCGGACGGACCGCCGCCGACGATGCAGGTCCGAGCACAAAGCCGGTTCACGAAAACATGCGAAAGCGAACGTATTCGGCTTCGCGCCGTTCCACGAACGCGGTGCACGCGGCCGCAATGTCGTCGATAAAATTCTCGAGCGTACGTTTGGCGACGCCGGCGGCCAATGTGGCGTCCAAAAGCTTGCCAAAAACGTGAAGCGGCACGTCGTAGCCGCCACCCAGCCACAGGATCGAACCGCTCGTACCCATCGCGTCCACGCCGAGCGAGCCCTTAAAGGTGGGGAAGGATGAGGGCTGGTTGACGGCCGTCAAGGTCAGGTCGACGGCGTGGGCGTCCTGGAGTTCCTTGCCTACGACGATGCAGACCGGAACGGCGACGTAGCCGAAGTCGGCCAAGTTCAGGTCGCCGAGCGAGACGTGCAGGGCAAAACCGCGCCAGTTGCCCTCCTGCGCGGCGATTGCCCTCAAAATTTCGCGCAAGGCTCCGTAGGCTGCCCCGGCCGGGATCTTGAGGTTTCGCTGCCATCGAACGTCGGACACCCGGGCTCCATTCGACGTCCCCCGCGAAAGTCCGACAAGGGCGCGCCCGAGTCATTGAGTCTCGAGCATCGCCCGGGCACAGTCCCGGTCGGTCGGCCGCGGCGAGCGCGACAGCTCGCCGGCGACCCGCGCGCGGTCGGCCTCGCTGCGGTTCTGGCTAAGTTTTGCGGCGACGTGCAGACGCTCGACGCGGATCTCGAACGCCACGATGCCGCGCAGCTGCTTCTCGTAGTACGCCGCCTCGAGGCGTTCGATTTGCCACGGATCGGATTTGCCCGCCTCGAAAGTCGTCGTCATCATCTCGAGGAGGGGCGGCGCATCGCATTCCCTCAAGCGGCCGCACGCGTGCGCCGCCGTGTAATTCCACGTAGGAACGTTTGCGGACGGATCTTCGTACCACCCGGCCGACACGTAGGCGTGCGGGCCTCGAAATGCGGCGGTCGCGCGTTCCTCGGCCTGGATCGATTGGGCGGCGGCGTTTGCGCGCGCGACGTGCCCGACGATCCATAGGTCGCCGTCGCGTTCGTGCACGAGCATCGGTACGTGGGTCGCGTGCGGATACTCGCCATCGCATACGATCAGCAGACCGAAGGGATAGCGCGCGATCAGCTCGACGGCGAAGCCCCGTTCGGCAACCGAAAAGGCCGGCGGAACGTACATGTGCGCTACCATTCCGCCCGTCGTTCGTATTACCCGCAGGATGCCCGCGCTTGGCCCGCGGGCTTCTCGTCGGGACCGTCGAAGCACGCAGCCCATGAGCGGTGATCGATGATCGGCCTGTCGCACGCAATCCTGCACGTCGCACTCTGCGGAGCGATCGCTCGTGCCAAACCCGAAGCGAACGTCGCGCTGCACGTCCGGCTGCTGGACCGCCGGCAAAAACCGCAAGTCGACCGCGTATTCCATTTCGAGCGCGGTGACGACGACAATCCGAAGGTCGTCGAGTTCGACGTTCCGCAGGGAACGTATCGGCTCGAAGCGGGCGTTGCGAAGTATGGCTGTTCGGCGACGGACTACCTCGCCTTCCTGCCCGATCGCAGCCGCAGCGTCAACGTAGCGCTCGCGCAGGGGCAAGCGTCGCCCCTCGAGCCGTTGCTGATGGAGGGAACGTCGCCGCAATCGTTTCTGTACGTGCAGCCGACGTTCGTCTTGCTCGACAAGAACGCCACCGGATGCAATAAACCAATCGGCGATATCGTCCCATCGCACGTCGTGATCGAAAACGATCAAGATGCCTACTACGCGTGGCTGTACTCGGATACCGCCGCCGGCTCCCAGCCGCCCGTCCAACTCGCGTTGCGACTCAAAACGCCGACGCATCAGTATCACTACGTGCGCCTGCCTATTCCGTACCCGATGCCCTGGGGCGGATGGCCGAACAACGTGCAGTTCGACGTGACCCAGGACGAGATCGACGGTCTCGCCTCGGAGCCCGTCGACACGCTGCTCTGCCTGCATCTGTGGGAAACGAAAGTCTACCTCTGAACACGCGCGCGCGGACGGCTTCGGCGCCCCTAGCGATTGCGGCCTTGGGCGTGGTGTTCGGCGACATCGGCACGAGCCCGCTCTACGCGTTCCGGCAGTGTTTTACGAACGTCCTGCGGCTCACGCCCACCCACGACAACGTCTTAGGCGTGTTGAGTCTGATCCTTTGGTCGCTCATTCTTATCGTCTTCGTGCGATACATCGGGATGGTCATGCGAATCGCGCACGACGGGGAGGGCGGCATTCTCGCGCTGCTCGCGTTCGTGCTGCCGCCGGTAGTCCGCGGCGTTCCGCCGCGCGCGACTTGGCTGACCTTTCTGATTATTCTGGGAGCCGGCATGCTCTTCGGCGACGGGGTCATCACGCCCGCCGTTTCGGTGCTGTCGTCGGTCGAAGGGCTGAACGTCGCGACGTCGGCCGCCCAGCCGTTCGTCGTGCCGCTGGCGGTCGGAATCCTCGCCGCCCTGTTCTTGGTTCAAAACCGCGGAACTCAACGCATCGGCGCCGTTTTCGGTCCGGTGATGCTGTTATGGTTTCTTACGATCGCGGTGCTCGGAGTTTTCGGAATTCTCAAGTATCCGGCGATTCTCTACGCGATCGATCCGTTGTACATTGGACGCTTCTTCGAGCATCACGGCTTTGCGGCCATCAGCATTTTCGGCGCGATCGTCCTATGCGTATCGGGAGTCGAAGCACTGTACGCCGACATGTCGCACTTCGGCCGCGGGCCGATCGCGCTGGCATGGACGGCCGTCGTTTTTCCGGCGCTGGCACTCAACTACGCCGGCCAAGGCGCGCTGGTGCTGGCCGATCCGACGGGTATCGGGAATCCATTTTACAACCTGGTCCCCGGCATGGCGCTGTACGCGGTCGTGGCGATCGCGACCGCCGCCACGATCATCGCCTCGCAGGCGCTGATCTCGGGCGTTTTTACGCTGGCCAAGCAGGCCATTCACCTGGGATTCATTCCGCGAACCCGCGTCATCTATACCTCGATCGTGCATCGAGGCCAGGTCTACGTGCCGTCGCTCAACGTCATCCTGGCCGTCGCCACCATCGCGCTGGTGCTGGGATTCCGAAGCTCCGGCCGGTTGGCCGACGCGTACGGTTTGGCCGTTGCGGTAACGATGGTCGTAACGTCGGTCGCCTATTTCGTGGTCGTGCGCGAAAAATTTCGCTGGAGCATTTTTAAGGCGACGCTCGCGACCGGCCCGTTTTTGGCGATCGAACTGCTCTTCGTTGCCGGCAGCCTTCGCAAGCTGTTTGAAGGTGCTTGGATCCCGGTGGTCATCAGCCTGATCGTCTTTGCGATCGCCAGTACGTGGCGGGCGGGACGCCGTCGCGTCGCCCAAAGCCTGGTCGAACAATCCGAGCCGGTCGAACAGTTTCTGGCCGAGGTCAAAGGCCGGCTGGGAACGCCGCTTCACGGGACCGCCGTGTTTCTCACCGCGGATCCCGAAGGCGTCCCTTTCGTCTTGCGCCACCACTGGGCGCGCACCCACAGCACCGACGAACGCATCATTCTGCTTACGATCCTTCCTTCAAACGATCCGTACGTCGCCGACGACCGCCGCGTACGCATCGAGCGGCTGTCCGAAAGCCTGATTCGCATCACGGCGCACTTTGGGTTTATGGAACGGCTCGACATCAAACCGATCGTCAAAGGTTGTTACGGCTCGGGGCTCTACCTCGACGAGCAGGACACGACCTACTATGCGGCCGACCCGCAGATCGTTGCGAAGGATCCCGGGTTATGGAACGGTTGGAAGCGTAACTTGTACGTAATTCTCAAACGCAACGCGCGGCCGATTACGTCGTCGCTCGGAATTCCGGCCGACGCGCTGGCAAGACTCGGCCTGGAAGTTCCGATGTAAGGCCAATGTTCGCGACGATTCTGCTGGTTGGTTCGTTATCGCTTCACGCCTGCGCGGGTGCGCCAGGATACTTCTGCGGCACGCTGCTGCGCCCGCTCGATCCGGCCGGGCGCGTACCCGGCAGAATTTCGATCGGTTTCACCTGGCTCCCGCATTCCCGAGCGCGAGCCGCATCGGCGGGAACGATCGTGGCCGCGGAAGGCGGCCCGGGCGATCCGTCGGGAGCGACGCGCGATTCGTATCGTACGCTGTTCGGCTCGTTATTGCGGACGCACGACATGCTCTTGATGGACGACCGCGGCACCGGCCGATCGGACGCAATCGACTGCAAGCCGCTGCAAGGCGCCCGGATGACGACCGCGGGGATCGCCGCCTGCGGCCAACGTTTAGGTGACCGATCCGACCTGTTTGGTACGGCACTCGCGGCCGACGATCTCGACGCGTTGCTGAGCGCCCTGGCGCTTCGGGCGGCTGACTTCTACGGCGACTCGTACGGCACGTTTTTCGTTCAGGTGTTCGCCGCACGGCATCCGTCGCGAGTGCGATCGGTGACGCTCGACGGCGCGTACCCGGCGATCGGCGCCGACCCCTGGTATCCCCATGCGGCGCCGACGTTCGACGCGGCGTTCGACTACGTGTGCCGGCGCGCACCGGCCTGCGCGGCGCTCCCGGGATCGTCGATGGAGCGCATCGAGCGGCTTCTCGCCGCCCTGCGCGCGCGTTCGGGACCGATGACGCCCGCGCAGTTGGCGTTCGTCATGGATTCCGCCGGGCTCGATCCGCTGGCGTATCGGGAACTCGATGCGGCCGCGCGCGCGTACTTGCGCGGCGGGGATGGCATTCCGCTGCGGCGCCTGACCCACGAAGCCGATGCGTACGAAGAACAAGCGCCGAGCGCGCCGCAAGAAGCGAGCAACGGGCTGTTTGTGGCGTCGAGTTGCGAAGACAATCCGCAAGTCTACGACATGCGGCTCGCCCCGCCGGCACGAGTTGCCGCCTGGAAAACCGCGCTGGCCGAAAAGTCGCGGCTCGACCCGGGACTGTACGCCCCGTTTACTATCGATGAGTTCTTGAGCATTCCGCTGGACTACGCGTACGTGCCGCTCTGTCTAACGTGGCCGGTTGCGTCAGTCGCCCATCCGGCCGGCGAACTTGCCGCCGGCACGCAGATGCCGGACGTGCCCGCGCTAGTGCTGACGGGCGACTTAGATACGATTACGACGCCGGCCGAAGGCGACGCGGCGGCCGCACTGTTTCGCAATGCCCGGCGCGTCATCGTCGTCAACACGGGACACGTCAGCGCCGTCGGCGACGTCTACGACTGCGCGTCGGCGCTCGTCCGTAACTTTATCGCGCGACGGCCGATCGACGACGCCTGCGCGAGCCGCATCCCACCGCTGC
>DATCGB010000259.1:0-2246 GCA_036509155.1 Candidatus Tumulicola sp.
TTAGCAGTCCTTCGGTGAATGGCTCGGGGCCGTACGGCGTGATTGCGTCCGCCAACGGAACGCTGTTCGGCGCAACGGGCTCGGGGGGGACGTACACCTCGGGCATCCTTTACATGTTGGTCCCGAGCGGGCGCTCGTACAAACAGAAGGTCCTGCATTCGATGACGGGCTCCGATGGGACCGAGCCGGGTCTTCTGGCTATGGATAAAGCCGGCGCTCTCTACGGTTCGGCCATCTACGGGGGATCGGGTGGCGCGTTGTGCGGCACCGCCGGCTGCGGCGTCGTATTCAAGTTAACTCCATCCGCGGGCGGCTCTTACTCCTACTCGGTGCTGCGCAACTTCGCGGGGGGGGCCGACGGCATCGGTCCGATGGGTCGGCTAGCAATCGCGAGCAACGGTACGCTGTACGGCGCGACGATCGAGGGCGGCGTAGCGACGGCGCAGTGCCAACAAGGCTGCGGCACGATCTTCTCGTTGACTCCCTCGGGCCGAGCGTATCGCTACAAGGTTCTCTACCGCTTCAGGGGTGGCGCGGACGGGGAGTACCCGATGGGCGGCGTCGTTGTGGGCGCGACGGCCGCGACGCAGTCCCAGTTGTTCGGCGTAACGAGCGGCGGCGGTGACGTTGCCGAGTGCTATACTCCCCAGTCGGTGCCAGGCTGCGGCACCGTGTACGCGTTTGCGAGCGGGAAGAAAACCACGCTCTACGGGTTTCGTGGTTACACGTTCAACGACGGTGAGATTCCCGCGGCTGGCCTAACCGCGACGGCAACGGGTCTGCTGGGCACGACGTCGTTGGGCGGCAATCAAACCGCCTACAACTCGGTCGGAACGATCTGGAGCATCGCGTACTCGGGAACCGGTTACACCACGTTGCACAACTTCGACGGCGTAGAGTACGGAACCGACGGCCGCTCACCCGATAGTCCGCTGACCCAGTTTGGAAACGCCTATGTTACGTCCATACAGCAGGGCGGCGGAAGCAAGGCCTGCGGATTCTATGGCTGCGGGGTGCTGGTGGCGCTGACGCTGTGAACTGGGGCCGGCGCGCTCCGCTAACGGTGCGCCGCTACTGAATCAGCTCAATTCGTGAGCGCGCGATAGCGATCAGTGACGGAATAGAATGGCCGGCATCGTGCCGATCCACGTGTCAAAAATGATTCCGACGACCCAATTGAAGCGCGACATCCGGGCGTCCAGCGATCGAGCACCCATAGGTCTCCCAGCATGCCACGTTACGCGGTGAGCGAAAACTCGGTCCGAAACAGCTCGTCGATAAGCCCGTGCATCGCTGGATCGATCCGCCGTAACCGCTCGCGCGTCGCGCGCGGCCACGACGACGCCGCGTCGTTAGCCTCCAGGTAAGCGCGTAGACTCTCGGCGATTATGTGGAACTAAAAAACTACCGGTTCGTCAGATGAACCCTTGGCCGCGGACGGAGCCCGACTAAGAACCTATAGAACCCTTTCTTGTCGGGCGCCTTTAGTGGCCTTCCCGCCCGATCGGTGTGGAGGTGCTTATGCGGCCTTTTTCGCTGCATTGCTTGCCGTTTCTATGACCGCATGCGCGTCCTCCGTTCCTGCGATTCCAACGACGTCTTCTGCGTCGCCGGCGACCCACCGCAGTTCGGGGCGACGATAGCAAGGATCGTCGTGATCCAGGTTGCGACAACTGCCGACGACGCGGGTGCGAACGTCCCACGCAGCCTACGCGGCGAGCGAAAACTCGGTTCTGAACAGCTCGTCGACGTACTCGCACATCGCGGGGTCGATGCGCCGCAGCCGGTCGCGCGTCGCGCGCGGCCACGGCGACGCCGCGTCGTTAGCCTCCACGTAAGCGCGTAGACTCTCAGCGAAGTATTCGTCAAGCCCGGTTGCCGCATACGGCGTGACGAATGCTTTCGCGTTCGCGAACAGCGTCCGCACGCGCGGATCGACGCCGGAGCGATAGATCCCGCCGCCGAGCGCGCAATCGAGCGCGTGGCCGAACTCGTGCGCGACCGTCATCGGGCCGCGCGAACGCAGATACAACGCGCGCTCTTCGACGACGAACAATCCCGCCGGCGGCGCGGGCCACGCGTCGACGTCGATGCCGAGCCGCGCGAGCGCGGAAGAAGCGTCGCGATAGAACTCGCGCGGGCGCAGCAGTGCGATGCGTATCCTGCCCGCGAGTGCGAACGCGAGCGCGCCGGAACCGAAGCGGGTGAGGGTCTGGACGACGGGCGCTTCGTGAGGGCGGCCGGGA